>NZ_JAODZG010000088.1:0-4944 GCF_029835135.1 Stenotrophomonas sp. GD04145
CTTCCTTGCCGTGCTTGGCGGTGACGATCGCGTCGTCGTGGTCCTTGCCCAGCGCCAGGGCCGGGATTTCCACGCCCTTCGGCAGCTTGATGTTGGACAGGTACACCACGTCGCCAGCAGCCAGGTCGGCCAGGTCGACTTCGATCGACTCCGGCAGGTCCTTCGGCAGGCAGCTGATGGTCACTTCCTTCAGTTCGTGGGTGACCACGACGTCGGCAGCCTTGCCGGCCGGCGAGGTGTCTTCGTTGATGAAGTGCAGCGGGACCGAAGCGGTCAGGGCTTCGTTCTCGTTCACGCGCTGGAAGTCCAGGTGCATGATCAGCTGCTTGTACGGATGGCGCTGCATGTCACGCAGCAGGACCTTCTGCACCTGGCCGTCCAGGTTCAGGTCCAGGATCGAGGCATAGAACCACTCGTTCTGCTGTGCCAGCCAGATTTCGTTGTGGTCCAGGCTGATGGCGACCGGCTCGGCGTTGCCGCCGTACACGATGGCCGGGATCACACCGGCGTGACGCAGGCGGCGGCTCGCACCCTTACGCTGCAGTTCACGCTTGGTGACCTTGATTTCATGGGTCTTCGACATTTTCGACTACTCAGGTTGTTGCCTTGCCCTGCGGCTTGGCGATTGAAGATGCTTCCGCGACCAGAAGCATCCGGGAAAGTCCTTGCCGTTGCCGGCAGGGACGAAAAACTCAGTCGACGTACAGCGAGCTGACCGACTCGCCGAAGGCGATGCGGCGCATCGTTTCGGCCAGCATTTCCGCCACGCTCAGCTGGCGGATCTTGCTGCACACCCGCGCTGCGTCCTTCAGCGGGATGGTATCGGTCACCACCAGCTCGTCGAGCTGGGAATTGGTGATGTTGTCCACCGCCGGTCCCGACAGCACCGCGTGGGTGCAGTAGGCGGCGACCTTGAGCGCACCGCGCGCCTTCAGGGCAGCGGCAGCGGCGCACAGGGTGCCGGCGGTGTCGACGATGTCATCGACCATCACGCAGGTCTTGCCTTCGACGTCACCGATGATGTTCATCACGGTGGAGACGTTGGCGCGCGGACGGCGCTTGTCGATGATCGCCAGGTCGGCATCATCCAGGCGCTTGGCCACGGCACGGGCGCGGACCACGCCGCCCACGTCCGGCGACACCACGATCAGGTTTTCCGTGCCGTAGGCGCGCCAGATGTCGGCCAGCAGCAGCGGAGAGGCATAAACGTTGTCGACCGGAATATCAAAGAAGCCCTGGATCTGGTCGGCGTGCAGGTCGACCGTCAGCACGCGATCAGCGCCAGCGGTGCTGAACATCTTCGCCGCCAGCTTGGCGGTGATCGGCACACGCGAGGAACGCATGCGGCGATCCTGGCGCGAGTAACCGAAGTACGGCACCACGGCGGTCACGCTGTTTACCGATGCGCGCTTGAGCGCGTCGATCAGCACCAGCAGTTCCATCAGGTTTTCCGCGCTCGGTGCGCAGGTCGGCTGGATCACGAACACGTCCTGCTTGCGGACGTTCTCTTCGATCTCCACCTGCACTTCTCCATCGGAGAAATGCGAGACCAGCGCCTTGCCCGGGCGAACCCCCAGTTCCTTGCAGATGTTCTGCGCCAGACGTTTGTTGGCGTTGCCGGAAAAGACCAGCAGGTTCGGGGACTCTTGCATCATGATTGTCTCGGGCGGGGACGAGTGGCGGGGATCCGGTGGCGGCAAGGACCACGCCGGACCCTTGCTGCTGACAACACCGCGGTTGTTTCCACGTCCCGCGCGGAGGATGCGCTGAAGGCGCGGACACAGCCGCATTGGCAGGGGCGGTAGGATTCGAACCTACGAATGCCAGGATCAAAACCTGGTGCCTTGGGCCTCTTGGCGACGCCCCTGCATTTGAAATCAGTGTTGCTCGAGTGCATCCAGCAGCGGCGAACGCGCAACGCCCGCAGCCACCCTGGCCCGCAACTCCTTCGGCAACTTCGCCCGCCCCTGCTGTGCGGCAGTCTGCGATGCGAATTCGACGAAACAACCACTTCCAGAACCGGTCAGTCGCGCGGTACCGATGTCGCTCAACGCGGCAAGTGCTGCCTCGACGGCAGGCTCGCGGCGGCGCAGCACCGGTTCGAACGCGTTCCCGACCAAGGCCCCGGAAGCGAAGTCGTCTATTTTCGCCACTGGGCTGTCGCGCGTCAAATCCGGGGCTGCGAACAGGACCGGGGTCGGAACATGAACGCCGGGCTCGACCACCACATACCAGGCCGGTGCCAGGGTGATCGGCTGCAGCCGCTCTCCCACACCTTCGGCCCAGGCGTTACGGCCACGCACGAACACCGGCACATCCGCGCCCAGGCGCAGGCCCAGCGCGGCCAACGCGTCCTCGTCCAGAGCGGCGTTCCAGAGCCGGTTCAGCGCCACCAGCACGGTGGCAGCGTCGGATGACCCACCGCCGAACCCACCACCGGCCGAAATATGCTTTTCGACGATGATGTCGACACCTTGGTCGATGTTGGCGACCTCTTTCAGCATGCGGGCGGCACGTACGGCCAAATCGTCGGCCTCGTCCACACCCGGCAATCCCTCACCCTGCCGACGTACCTGGCCGTCTTCACGCAGGCGCAGGCCGATGCGGTCCCCCCAATCCAGCAGGCGGAACACGGTCTGCAGCTCGTGATAGCCGTCGGCGCGGCGGCCGGTGATATGAAGGAACAGGTTCAGCTTGGCCGGGGCCGGCCACCAGGACCAGCCCGCATCCTCCGCACCCGCGCTCATGGCGCGCCCTGCCCCCACTGGTCCACCAGCAGGCGAACCTTGGCGTCTCCGCTACTGGCTTCGATCCGGCGCGGCAGGGACGGGCGCCCGGCCTCGGCGGGGTACCAGTCCAGGTACTGGATCTGCCAGCCCATCTGCTGCATGCGGCGCGGGCGGCCTTCGCCATCACGCTCGACCTTGCCCGCGCCGGCGGGATCGGCAACCGCCAGCCCACGCACCCACTCGGGCAGGGAGTTGACCGGGATTTCCCAGCCCGTGGCCTCCAGCAGCAGCTGCTGCGCGTCCTCGCCTTCACGCGGGCCGCCGGCCAGTCCCTCCAGGCGACCGCCTCCATGCTGGCTGTCGCCGGTCAGCTTCCAGCTCTGCCGGGTCACGGGTGCACTGAGCTCGATCACGTAGCGCCGCCCGGCCTGCTGCCAGTCGATGCGTCCACTGCCACCGTCCTTGCCCTTGCTGACCGCTACCCGGCCCTGGAAGGACCACTCCGGCTGCGCCTGCAGCGCCGCTACCCGCGCGGCTTCGGCCTGTGCCGCTTCCGCCGACACGGTCTCGACCACGGCCGGCGCCGGTGTCTTCTGGGTGCCCAGCGACGTGCAGGCAGTCATGGCGACGGTCGCCACTGCCAACAGCAGCGGCCGGAACAGGGAAGCACTCATGGATTGAATTTCTCGCGGGCACGCTGCAGCGCGCGGTTGTCGGGGTCGAGCCTGGCCGCTTCCTCGAAGAAGTGGCGGGCCTCGTCATGCCGGCCGAGCACCCACAGCACTTCGCCGACGTGTGCGGCGATCTCCGGATCCTTGGCCAGGGTCCACGCACGACGCAGCTGCACCAGCGCCTCTTCGTTGCGGCCCAGGCGATACAGCACCCAGCCATAACTGTCGACGATGGCGGCATTGTCCGGCTCGGCCACGCGGGCACGGTCGATCAGTTCCAGCGCCTCCTGGTAGCGACCGGTGCGATCGGCCAGGGTGTAGCCCAGCGCATTCAGCGCCGGCACGTTCTCCGGCTCGGTGATCAGGATCTTGCGCAGGTCGGCCTCGGCACGGGCAATATCATCACGGCGTTCCCAGGCCAACGCACGCGCGTACAGCAGTGCATTCTCGTCCGGGTAAGCGGCCAGACCGCGGGCCAGCGCATCCAGTTCACCTGCATCGTCGCTGGCGCGCTGCCGCAGTTCCGCTTCCAGCAGATAGGCGTCGCGGCGCACCTCGTCGTCCACGCCTGCATCGGACTGGATCGCGTGTACCTCGTCCAGCGCCAGGCTCTGGCGCCCGGCAAGCGCCTGTGCGCTCGCCGCCCGCAGGCGGGCCTCGCTCAGTTCATCGCCGCCCGGCACGCTGTGATACCACTGCACCGCTTCCGGATAACGCTTCAGATACTCCGCGATCTTGCCCAGCAGCAGGCGCTGCGCCGGGTCCGGTTTGGCGGCCTGCCGCGACAGCTCGCTGTACAGGTTGGAAAGGGCCGCCTTGTCTCCCTGCTTGGCCAGCAGCGACGCCCGCATTCCCCAGGTCTGCACGTCCTGCGGCCCTACCGCCAGCACCCGCTCGGCGGCGGCCGGCTGGTTCAGGCTGTCGTAGGCAATGGCCACCGCGTTGCGCAGTTCCGGATCCTGGCGGGTCTTCGGTTCGACCTCGCGCAGCAGCGCCAGCGCGCGATCGGTCTGCCCCGCCTGCTGCAGCTGGCTGGCGCGCAGCAACGCCACGCGCGGCTCTTCCGGGAAGCGCTTGACCACCTCATCGATCATGCGCCGTGCCAGCTCCGGCTTTTCCATCCGCAGCGCCAGGCGACCGAATTCCTGCCAGGCCTCGATCTTCGGCGGGATGGCGTTGGCATCGACCAGCTCGCCCAGCACCTGCGCCGGCACGGCCGGATCGCGTCCACCGCCGACCAGCGCGGCCAGGGCAAACTTCCAGCCGCGGTCATCGCTGTCCTGCAGCAGGCTCTGCAGCTCGCTGCGGGCCGCCTTCACGTCGCCCTGGCGCATCGCCAGCGCACCGGCCGCGCTGCGCATGGCCAGCGACCGTGGCGCGCGCTGCTGCCACAGGGCCAGGCCCTGGGCGGCGCTGGCATCGTCGTTGGCCAGCATGGAAATACGGGTCGCGCGCTCGGCCAGGCCGGCATCGCCGTCGCTGCGCTGGGCGGCCTGCAGGTACCAGCGCGCCGCCTCGGCCAGCTTGCCGGCCTGCAGGGCGAA
>NZ_JAODZG010000089.1:0-4241 GCF_029835135.1 Stenotrophomonas sp. GD04145
GTAGAATCCGCGCCTTGATCCTGAAGCAGCCAGACGGTAGCACCCATGGGTAGAGGCCCCTCCATCGAAGCCCGCAAGAACGCGTCCGACGCGAAGCGCGGCAAGATTTTCACCAAGATCATCCGCGAGATCGGCGTGGCCGCGCGCGGCGGTGGAGGCGACCCCAACAACAACCCGCGCCTGCGCGTGGCGATGGACAAGGGCCTGGCCGTGAACATGTCCAAGGACGTGATCGAACGTGCGATCAAGAAGGCCACCGGTGAGCTGGAAGGCGTCGACTACGAGGAAGTGCGCTACGAGGGCTATGCGCCCGGCGGTGTGGCGGTGATCGTCGATTGCCTGACCGACAACCGCGTGCGCACCGTGGCCGATGTGCGCCACGCGTTCAGCAAATGCGGCGGCAACATGGGGACCGAGGGTTCGGTGGCCTTCATGTTCAAGCGCCTGGGCGTGCTCAGCTTTGCCCCGGGTGCCGACGAGGAGGCGATCACCGAAGCGGCCATCGAGGCGGGCGCCGATGACATCGTCGTCTATCCGGACGATGGCTCGATCGACGTGGTCACCAGCCCTGACGCATTCAACGCTGTAAAGGAGGCGATGACTGCCGCAGGGCATCTCGCCGACCACGCCGAGATCACCTTCCGCGCCGACAACGACATCAAGGTCGAGGGCGAGGTCGCCCTGCAGGTCCGCAAGCTGCTGGACATGCTTGAAGACCTGGACGACGTGCAGGACGTATATTCGAACGCCGAACTCGGCGCCGACGCCTACGCCTGAGCCGTCACCGACGGCCTGGGCGCGGGCCGTTGAACGGTCACCGCGGACAGTCATGAGCCCATACGCCTGCCAGCGCTTCCCGTTCCGCCCCGCCAGGAGCGCGGCATGACCCGCATCCTCGGCATCGACCCCGGTTCACAGCGGACCGGGGTGGGCATCATCGATGTCGATGCCGCAGGGCGCGTCATCCACGTCCATCACCAGCCCCTGGTGCTGCTGGGCGCCGACGATTTCCCGCAGCGGATGAAGCTGCTGGTGCTGGGTCTGGCCGACCTGTGCCGCGAGTACCAGCCGCAGGAAGTGGCGATCGAGCGCGTGTTCATGGCGCGCAACCCCGATTCGGCGCTGAAGCTGGGCCAGGCCCGCGGCGCAGCCATTTCGGCCGTGGTGCTGCGCGACCTGCCGGTGCACGAATACGCCGCCAGCGAGATCAAGCTGGCCGTGGTCGGCCGTGGTGGCGCGGAAAAGCAACAGGTTCAACACATGGTCGGGCTCATGCTCAACCTGAAAACCAAGCTGCAGGCCGACGCGGCCGACGCGTTGGCGGTAGCGATCACCCACGCCCACGTAAGGGCGACGGCCAACCGCCTGGGGCTCAGCGCCCGCCAGGCGTGGGGTCGCAAATGAGGAGCTGCACGCAATGATCGGTCGACTGCGCGGCATCGTCGCCTACAAGGCGCCGCCGTGGCTGGTGGTGGACGTGAATGGAGTGGGCTACGAACTGGAGGCGCCGATGAGCACCTTCTACGACCTGCCCGAGCTCGGACGCGAGGTCACGCTGTACACCCATTACGCGCAGAAGGAAGACAGCGTCTCGCTGTACGGCTTCCTGCGCGAAGGCGAGCGTCGTCTGTTCCGCGATGTGCAGAAGGTCAGCGGCATCGGCGCGAAGATCGCGCTGGCCGTGCTGTCCGCTGTCAGCGTCGAGGAATTCGCGCGCATGGTGCAGGCGGGCGATATCACCGCACTGACCCGCATCCCGGGCATCGGCAAGAAGACGGCCGAGCGCATGGTGCTGGAGCTGCGCGACCGTGCGGCCCAGTTCGGTGCCGGCGGGGCGCTGCCGACCGGCAGCGGTCCGGCCCCGGCCGACCCGCTGTCCGATGCCACCGTGGCGCTGCAGCAGCTGGGCTACAAGCCGGCTGAAGCGGCCCGCATGGCCCGTGATGCCTTCAACGAAGGCGACGAAGTGGCCACGGTCATCCGCAAGGCCCTGCAGTCGGCGCTGCGCTGAGCCGCGTCCTTTTCCTCCCCCGCCTGAGCTTCGCCAGGAGTCCCATGTCCAGCAGTCAAACCCCGCACGCAGCCGCCCCTGGCGGACACGGTCATGCCCCCCCGGCCGGGGGACTGGCGCTGGTCATCGGTGCGATCGGTGTGGTCTTCGGTGACATCGGTACCAGCCCGCTGTACACCCTGAAGGAGGCGTTCTCGCCGCACTACGGGCTCAACAGTGACCACGACACCGTGCTCGGCGTGCTGTCGCTGGCGTTCTGGGCGCTGAACATCGTGGTCACCCTGAAGTACGTGACCATCATCATGCGCGCCGACAACGATGGCGAGGGCGGCATCATGGCGTTGATGGCGCTGACCCAGCGTACGCTGCGCAACGGCTCACGCTCGGCCTACGTGGTGGGCATCCTGGGCATCTTCGGTGCGTCGCTGTTCTTCGGTGATGGCGTGATCACCCCTGCGATCTCGGTGCTTGGTGCCGTCGAGGGCCTGGAGGTGGCCGCACCGGGCCTGCACGCGTTCATCGTGCCGATCACCGTGGTGGTCCTGCTGATGGTGTTCGCCGCGCAGCGTTTCGGCACAGAGAAGATCGGCAAGGCGTTCGGCCCGATCACCTCGGTGTGGTTCATTTCGCTGGCGGCGATCGGCATCTACAACATCATCGATTCGCCGGAAGTGCTGAAGGCGTTCAACCCGTGGTGGGCGATCCGCTTCTTCATGGAGCACAGCTGGCACGGCATCTTCATCCTTGGCGCCGTGGTGCTGGCGGTCACCGGTGGCGAGGCCCTGTATGCCGACATGGGCCACTTCGGTGCCAAGCCCATCCGTCATGCCTGGTACTTCTTCGTGCTGCCGTGCCTGGTGCTGAACTATCTGGGGCAGGGCGCGCTGGTGCTGAACCATCCCGAAGCGGTGAAGAATCCCTTCTTCGAAGCGGTCCCCGACTGGGCCCTGTATCCGATGATCATCCTGGCCACGATGGCGGCGGTGATCGCCTCGCAGTCGGTGATCACCGGCGCGTTCTCGGTCTCGCGCCAGGCCATGCAGCTCGGCTACATCCCGCGCATGCGCATCAAGCACACTTCGCACGACACCATCGGCCAGATCTACATCCCGGGCATCAACTGGGGCATCGCGGTGATGGTCATCGGCCTGGTGCTGGCCTTCCGCAGCTCGTCGAACCTGGCCGTGGCCTATGGCATCTCGGTCTCGGCCACCATGCTGATCGATACGCTGCTGCTGGCCCTGGTCGCGCGCTCGCTGTGGCCCAAGGCGCGCCATTGGATCCTGCCGCTGTGCGTGGTGTTCTTCATCATCGACGTCGGCTTCGTCATCGCCAATGGCGCCAAGCTGCTGCAGGGCGCCTGGTTCCCGGTCGTGCTGGGCATCTTCCTGTTCACCATGATGCGCACCTGGCGCCGTGGCCGAGAGCTGCTGCGCGACGAGATCCGCAAGGACGGCATCCGCATCGACACCTTCCTGCCGGGCCTGATGCTGGCGCCGCCGGTGCGCGTGCCGGGTACCGCGGTGTTCCTCACCGCTGACCCGACCGTGGCTCCGCATGCACTGATGCACAACCTCAAGCACAACAAGGTGCTGCACGAGCGCAACGTCTTCCTGCATGTGGAAACCCTGCCCATTCCCTATGCGATGGAGGGGCAGCGGCTGAAGATCGAATCGGTGGGCGACGAGTTCTACCGGGTCTATGTCCGCTTCGGTTTCATGGAGACGCCGGACGTACCGTTGGCGTTGATGCGCTCCTGCGACCACGGCGGGATCTATTTCGATCCGATGGACACCACCTTCTTCGCCAGCCGCGAGACCATCGTCGCCACCGCCAACCGCGGCATGCCGATCTGGCGCGACAAGCTGTTCGCACTGATGCATCGCAATGCTGCGCCGGCCACGGGCTTCTTCCGGATTCCGGGCAACCGTCTGGTTGAGTTGGGCGCACAGGTGGAGATTTAATCTCCACCTGCGTTACGTCCCACGATTTGCTGCGCAAACCGTGGGCCCCGCGCGCATTCCACCTTATCCCCCCGCCTATCGGCGCGCCCCCTTGAACAACAAGGGGGCTCCTCTTGCGGAGATGCTGCGTGCCTGAAACTGAGCCCACTCTCCTGCTCTGTTCCATCCACGCATGGCGTGGATCTTCCGTGTCGACCAAGGTCGACACCTACCATCAGATCGCGGCCAACTGTCGAAGGCGGGGTGGGTCCGGTTGCGGGGGCGTG
>NZ_JAODZG010000009.1:0-131878 GCF_029835135.1 Stenotrophomonas sp. GD04145
TTTCGCCCCGACAACAGGACGGTTCAATGAGTTACGACATGATGGTGTTCGAGGCCAGCGTCGCCCCGCGTGAGGCGGCAGCGTTCATCGCCTGGTTCGAGAAGCAGACCGCCTGGGGCGAGAACCACGAGTACGACGATCCGGTGGTCAGCAGTCCGGCGTTGCAGGGCTGGTTCGCCGCGATGGCACAGGAGTTCCCGCCCTTGAATGGTCCGCTGAGCAACGATGAGGACGATCGCGCCGAGGTCACCGACTACAGCATCGGCCGGCACGTCATCTACGGTGCGTTTGCCTACTCCGTGGCCGAGCGTGCGCATGGCCGGGTACAGGACCTTGCGGAGGAGCACGGGGTGGGCTTCTTTGATGTCAGCGCGGATGAAGCGGCCATCGTGTTCCCCGATGGCCTGGTGCTGATCGCGGAATGACGCCGGGTCGGATCCCGTTCCCGTTGGGAAGGGGATCCGACCCCGGTTCAGAACAACTGGCCCTGCACCGTGGGCTGTTCCATGCGCGCTGGTTGTTCGGCCACCTCTTCTGCACCCAGCCGCCAGGCCAGGCCGCCGATTCGACTGGCATGGCGCTTGAGCGCGGCCTGCAGCACGTCGGCACTGGCCGCCACATGCAGGACCTGGCGGGCACGGGTCAGCCCGGTGTAGATCAGCTCGCGCGACAGCACGCGACTGTCCTGCCGTGGCAGTTGCAGCCAGACCTCATCGAACTCCGAGCCCTGTGCCTTGTGCACGGTCATTGCGAACGCGCTCTCGTGCGCCGGCAATGCGGCCGGATGGAAGGCGCGCGGCTGATCGGCGGTGTCGCCGGGGAACCACGCCACCATCGCGCCCGTGCTGTCGCGCAGGCAGATGCCGACATCGCCGTTGAACAAGCGATGCCGATAGCTGTTCTCGGTTACCAGCAGCAGGCGCCCCTGGAAGTAGCCCGGGGTGGTGCCGGCCAGCAGCTGTTCGATCCGCTCGTTGAGGCCACGGGCTCCCTGCGGCCCTTCACGCAGCGCGGTCAGCACGCGCAGGCGGCCGGCCTGCTGCAGTGCCAGGACCGGGTCCCGGATATCGGCCAATGCACGCCAGCGGCCCAGCAGATGCTCACGCTGGTCACGCAGCGGATCCGGCTCCCCTTCGTGGAAGCGGACTCCCGACAGTTCGCCACTGCGCAGCAGTCGCAGCGTGGTGACGCTGTCGCCATCGCGGACGGCACGCGCCAACGGTGCCAGATCCAATGCGTCGCTCTGCCGGTAACCGCGCTGCAGCTGCACCCGCCGACCGGTGAATGCACGGACCGGCGCCGGCGGCTGCAATGCCGGTTCCGCCAACACCCCCTGCAACGCCAGTGCATCATCGACGCGCGTGCCCATGCCATCACCGCTGGCTCGCAGGATCGCGCCCAGCACGTCGCCGGCTTCGACCGAGGGCAGCTGGTCAGGATCGCCGAGCAGGATCAGGCGAGTGCCGCTGGCGATGGCATCGACCAGTTTGGCCATCATCGGCAGATCGATCATCGACGCTTCGTCGATCACCACCACATCCAGCGGCAGCGGATTATCGGCGTGGTGGCGGAAACGGGGCGAGTCGGGAATGACGCCCAGCAGGCGATGCAGCGTGGTACCGGTGGTAGGCAATGCGGCGCACAGCGCCGGGTCCAGGCCCTCCTCCTGCAACCGCTGCACGGCCAGACGCAGGCTTTCGGCCATCCGCTCGGCGGCGCGGCCGGTCGGTGCGGCCAAGGCCACCTTCGGCGGTGGCTGGCCGGTATGCGCTGCCTGCGCAGCCAGCAACAGCAGCAGGCGCGCGATGGTGGTGGTCTTGCCGGTGCCGGGTCCTCCGGTCACCAGCGCCAAGGGATGACGCAGGGTCACGCCTGCCGCGCGCGCCTGATGATCCTCGGCATCCCGGGCCTGCGGGAACAACCGTGCGAACAGAGGCGCCAACGCGGGCAGATCCGGCGCCGGCAGCGGATGGCCGCCGATGCGCTGCAGGCCTGCCGCCAGCTGCCGCTCGTACTCGCGATAGCGGCGCAGGTACAGCAGGCCATTCTCCATCACCAGCGGGGCGTCATCTGCGACAGCATCGGCGCGCCCGGGGGTCGCGACCCAGGGCGAGGCGCGCAGCTGCTCGATCCAGGATTGCGGCGCCGGCCAGGCGGATACGCCTTCCAGCAGCCGGTGCGGCTGCGCCGGATCGAAACCGGCATGCCCCAGCGATACCGCCAGCGAGGCCAGGGCCGCCGCCAGGGCCACGTCCTCCGGGGTGTCCGTGCGCAGGCGCTGCAGGCCGGTGGCCAAGGCGTGGTCGATCGTCCGCAGCTGGCCATTGCGGTACAGATCCCTGAGCAGGCTCATGCGCTGGCTCCAAGCGCGCGTGCCGCCAGCTCGGCCTGGGCCTGCCTGCCTCCGGCGAACAACGCATCGAGCGCGTCCACCAGTTCGAGCGGGAAACGATCGGTGTAGACACCATTGCCAGTGCCATCCAGGCCGCGGCAGAACAGATAGCGGATGCCGCCCATGTCGCGTTCGTAGCGGTAGGCCGCCCCCAGCCGGAAGCGCAGCCAGCGATGCAGCGCGACGGTATAGATCAGGGCCTGCAGGTCGTACTCGCTGTGGCGCATGGCGATGGCCAGCAGGTCGGGGCTGTAGCCCGGCAGCCGGTTGGATTTGTAGTCGAGCACGTACCAGCGGCCATCGCGCACGTAGGTGAGGTCGATCATGCCGGTCATCAGCCCTTCCAGCCGGCGGCGCTGGCCGAAGCCCCGGCGCGCGCTGGCGATGCCATGGGCATGCAGTACATCCAGCAGCGCCGGCACAGCGGTCGGCTCGATGGCGAAGTGGAAGTCGATCTCGGCACGACGATCCTGCGCGGGCACGCTGTACAGCGCGCCGCCCTCCGGCAGCTCCGCGATGAGGGTCTGGCCGACCAGTGGCACCAGCACCGCGATGCCGTCATCCAGGTCCGCATCTGCATAGCCCTCTTCGCGCAATGCCTTGCGCAGCACGGCGGCCTGGCCTTCCGGCGCTTCCTGGCCAGGCTGCCAGGCGCCCCATGCGGCGAAGTCGACGTTCTCCATCGCTTCGTGCAGCACGTTGCCGAAGCGGCTGCCCATGAACCGCGGGTCGACCGGCGCGGCCTCTTCGGTCGCGGCAGGATCCGGCAGCGCGGGCTCCAGGGGCAGCTCCGCGCCAACCGGTTCGTCGGCCGCCGGCGCCGGAAGTTCGGTGGCGGCCGCCTCGATGTCACTGCCACTGCCGGCATCGGCATGGGCCAGCTGGGTGAAGCTGTATACCCACCAGTCGTGGGGCACGCGACGCGCCTGCGTGCGCACTGCCGGAAGTTCGCCGTCCATTTCCACCGCCAGCTGCGGCAGCTGCGCCACCGGCTCGCTGTCGTCGACCTGCACATCGGCGCACCCGCGCAGGGCCTGCAGGTCGCCCAGCAATGGCGCCAGTGGGGTCCTGGCAAGACCGGCGAGGTCACCGATGGCGATCCACAGCGCGTGCTCGGCTCGGGTCATGCCGACGTACAGCAGGCGCGCGTCCTCTGCCTGCTGTTCGTGCCGCGCCTGGCGGCTGACGGCGTCCCACACCTCGTCCCTGTCCAGCTTCCAGTGCAGCTGGCGCTCGCCGTCCAGATGCACGGTGCAGTGTGCAGCGCTGTTGTTCGCGCCGCGCTCGATGCCCACGAACGGCAGGAACACCAAGGGGTATTCCAGGCCCTTGCTCTTGTGCAGGGTGATGATCTGCACACGGCGCGCGTCCGATTCCAGGCGCAGCAGCTGCTGCTCATCGTCCTGGTCGGCGCTGGCCATCCGGCCCTGCAGCCAGTCCAGCAGGCCATGCATGCCCAGCGCCTGTGCCGACGCCTCCTGCAGCAGCTCGCCGAGCTGGAGGTAATTGGTCAGCCGGCGCTCGCCATCGATCAGCGCCAGCAGGCGTTCGCCCTGTGCGGCGCAGACGTCGGCGATCACCGCGAACGGGCCGCCGCGCTGCCATCGTTCGCGCCAGTGCAGCAGCTGCGCCTGGAATCCCCGCTGCAGGTCGCCTTCGCGTTCCATCGCTGCGATCGCACTGGCAGGCTGGCCGAGCAGCACGGTGGCCAGCGCGGTACGCAGGCGGCCTTCGTCGGCCGGTTGCAGCAGGGCCAGCAGCAGCGCGCGCAGGTCGCGGGCTTCGCTGGTGGCGAACAGGCTCTGCCTGCCGGCTGCCACCGCGGGAACTCCAACAGCCGCCAGCGCACGCTGTACAAGCGTGGCCTCGCGATGCGAACGCACCAGCACGGCGATGTCAGCCGGCTGCACCGGGCGACCACGCAGCAGGGCCCTGCCGGCGCGCGCGTCCACCAGCACCTGGTGAATGGCGGCCACACACGCCCGCGTCGCGGCCTCGCGGGAGGCATCGGCAGCCAGCGGCCTGTCACCGCCGCTGCGCAGCACGCGCAGGGTCAGGGCTGCGGCGGCATGGCCATCACGCTGGTAATCCGCATCTACACGTACGCCGCCCGGCCGCACCGGCTCGAAGCGGATGTCACGCTCGAGGAAGGCGTCCTCACCGCCGTTGTCGTACAGCATCTGCAGCACGCGCAGCAGCGCAGGGCGCGAGCGGAAATTCTGGTCGAGTGCCGGCGCGGGCTGCGCAACCTGCCTGGCCTTGAGGTAGGTATGGATGTCGCCGCCGCGGAAGCCATAGATCGCCTGCTTCGGATCGCCGATCAGGAACAGCGCTGGCGCCAGTCCCAGTTCGCGTACCTCCGGCGAATCGCCGAACAGGGTGTGGAAGATGCCCCATTGGCGGTCATCGGTGTCCTGGAACTCATCGACCAGGGCAATGCGGTACTGCGCGCGCAGCCGTTGCACCAGCGTCAGCCGTTGCGGCCCCTGCAGGGCAAGCGCCACGCCGTCGATCAGGTCATCGTAGGTCTGCACCCGTCGCGTCTGTTTCAGCAGAGCCAGTCGCTGCGCGGCTTCGGCGCGCAGGGCGTGCAGGAAGCGGATCGCGCGCTGGCGAAGCCACGACATGACCACGTCGGCGGCATCCCACCAGGCCTGCAATGCGTCGAAGAGGGGCGCATCCGGGCATGCGCCCTGCTGATCGTCCCGGCAGAGGGCCTGCATCGAAGTGGGCAGCAGCTTCTCCAGATGGAGTTTTCCATCGCGTGACCAGTCCGCGACCGCCTGCCCGGCGACCAGGGTGGAGAATGCCTTGTCGAAGCTCGGCCGCTTGGCACGACGTCCATCGAAGACCTTCTTCTCGAACGCCGTGGCGATCTGCCCACGGGCCGCATCAAGACCGGAGTCGATGGCGGACGCGAGGACCTGCGCGGCCTGCAGCATCCGCGGCCGCGGATCGTCCGGCAGCGTCGGCAATGGCAATGGATGCAGCGGCGGTGCGGCCAGCAGCGCGCGCAGGTCGCCTGCCAGTGCGTCCGGGCTCGACCACAACAAGGTCAGCGGCTCCAGTGTGGCCGGATCGTTGGCGTGCACGCGCCACAGGTCAGCCGCCAGTTCCTCCATCAGCTCGCGGTCGCTGGTCAGCAGCTCCGGAGGATCGAAGGTGTGGCCGCTCTCCAGTGCGTGCTCGCGCAGCACGCGGGTGCAGAAGCCGTGGATGGTGAAGATCGCGGCCAGATCGATTTCGTCGGCAGCGACCTGCAGGCGACGCTTCAGCGCCGCCGCGCTCTCATTGCCGGCATCGAGATGGCGCCGCAGGATCTGCCGGGTCAACCGCATGTCGGGTGCCTCGCCGTCGCCCGGAGGCAGGTCGACCATCCGCGCGGCCAGCGCCAGTCGCTCACGGATGCGCTTGCGCAGTTCCTGGGTCGCGGCATCGGTGAAGGTCACCGCCAGGATCTGGCCGATACGCAGGCCCTGCTCGACCACGAGCCGGGTGAACAGCGTGGCCAGGGTGAAGGTCTTGCCGGTGCCGGCACTGGCTTCGATCAGGCGGACGCCATCCAGGGGCAGTGCGAGATACGGGTCGATACCGGGATGTTCGATGGGGCTGCCTGCCACGGTAGCGTTCATCCGGTGACCTCTGTATGTGAACCGGCGCCGGGCACGCGGCCTTCGCGCAGCGCGCCGAACACCACCTGGCTGTTGTGCAGCAGCTCGGCATACCGGGCATCGTCTGCGAAGGGATCGGCACCGCGCATCAGCAACTGCCAGGCGTCACTGCGGGATTCGCCCCAGCTGCGGTCGCTGCCATGCCACTGCTTCCAGCCCTCGCTGCGCTGTTTCTCGCCGCTGGTCGTGTACAGCACCCAGCCGGTGTAGGGAGCGAACCACAACGGCTCACGCAGGCCACGCCGGCGCAGCTGCAGCAGCGCGCGCAGGGCGGCCCGCGCCGCGGGCACGGACAGTGCCGGCAGGACGTGCGGACCCTGACCGGCGTCACCGCCGTCGTGGAACTGGACCAGCGGCAACGCGTCGCCTGCCGCATTGGCCAGCAGCCAGTCCAGCCCCTGGCGGATCACCGCGTTGCCGTTGAGCGTGCCCGCGCGCAGCCGCACCAGACCACCGGGATGGCGATCGGCAACCCGGCCGTGCAGGCGCACGCCGTCGATCTGGACCTCATAGCGGCGGCTTTCCGGCTGTACGCCCTGCATCCAGCCCAGCATTGCGTCGGCATAGGGGCGGGTCTTCGATTGTTCCACCTCGAACTGCCGCTCGCCCAGCGCGCCGGATGGCACCAGCGCGCGTGCGCGCAGCCTCGGGTAGAGCGGGTCGTCATCGCCGATGAGGGTGGCACGCACCACCGCGGCCTGCACACTGCGCGTGTCCGGCCCTCGCGCGGACAGCACCAGCGGCTCCAGATCGACGACGTCCTCGACCTCATCGGCCAGTCGAAGGCCCAGAGACTGTGACAGGAACTGCCCAGCCGGATCGCACAGAAAACGGCGCAGGCTTTCCAGAGACAGCTCCTCTTCCACCGCAGCTTCGACCGGCGGCGGCAGCGCCGCCGCGTCGAACCACGGCGACAGCCCGCCACGCTGCCCGGCCAGGCGACCGGCTGCCGGATGCCATTGCCGGCGGTAGCTGAAGCGACGCGGGTCGCCATCGCCGAACGCGGCGGGGGAGAACGGCTGCAGCGCGTGGCGGACCGTGAATGCCGCGGCGGCGGCGGCTGGATCGAGGTGGTAGGCCGCCACGGCGTCGATCAGCTCGCTGACCAGCACCGACGGTTCCCGCACGCTGCCATCGCGCGGATCGGCGCCGAGGTAACTGAGGTAGAACACGTCCTGTGCGGCGGCGAACAGCTGCAGGAACAGGAAGCGATCGTCCTCGCGGGTGGAACGGTCGCCCGGGCGGCGTCGGGGCGTGTCCAGTTCGGCGGTGAGCTGGTTCAGGCCGGCCGCCGGATCGCGACGCGGGAAATCGCCATCATTGAGGCCGAGTACGCAGATCACCCGGAACGGCAGCAATCGCATCGGCACCATGCGGCCGAAGCTGATGCCGCCGGTCAGCAGCGGTGCACGCGTGTCGGCTTCGGCCAGGGCGGAGGCGAAATGCGCACGTATCACTTCGGGAGGCACCCCGTCGCTGAAGCCGGCCTTGTCCGCGTCTTCGGCGAACTGGTTGAGCAGTTTGCGCAGCCGCTCCAGCGCGCGCTGGCTGTTGGGTGAGCCGGGCGGGGTCGGCAGCAGCGCATCCAGCAGCGACAGCAGGCGCTGCCGCCACTGCGCCGGAGTCAACGTCTCGCCAAGACGGCGCTGGTAGGCGGCCAGTACCCGCAGCAGGCGCAGCAGGCGGTCCAGCGCATCCAGCGCGCCACCTTCCAGCCCGGTCCACGGCGCGACGCCGGCCAGGTCGGCATCGCTGCCGGTGGCATGGCCCAGCAGCAGGCGATCCAGCGCGAACTGCCAGGTGTAGGCATCATCCGGTGGCGCGCCGTGCCGGGCGCGATGGTCCGCATCCAGCCCCCAGCGTGCGCCCGCCTGCTGCAGCCAGCCATGCAGGCGGTCGAAGTCGGTCGCGTCCAGTCCGGCTGCCTCGGCCAGGGGCGCGCTGGCCAGCAGATCCAGCATTTCATTCAGGCCGAACCGCGAGACCGGCAGGCCAATCAGGTGCACGAACACATCGGCCAGCGGTTCGCCCGCCAGCGGACTGCTGTCGGCCAACGCGTAGGGAATGTGGTCGTCCTCGCCACCGCGGCCACAGAACACGGCCTCCAGGTAGGGCACGTAGGGATCGATGTCCGGCGCCAGCACAGCGATCTCGCGGGCCTGCAGCGGCGGGTCGAAGCGGTCATCCTCAAGCAGGCCACGCAGCTGGTCGTGCAGGACCTGCAGTTCGCGCAGGCGGGTGTGGCAGGCGTGCACCTGCAAGCTGGGATCATCGCCGGCCAGGCCATCACGCAGTTCGCCGGACGGCAGCGCCCGACGGTGGAACAGATCGCGCTGCAGGCGGTGCAGCAGGCTGTCGGACAGGCCGCCGTCGGCCATCGTCGGCCGCGCGTCGTCTTCCGGGTCGATGTAGGCGGCGATCTCACCGGCCGGGTGTACCACTTCATAGCTGCCCAGCACCGCCATGAAGTCGCGGCCGGCTGCGCCCCAGGCTTCCAGCAGGCGGTTTTCTCCCGCCGCTTCGCCGAAGGGATCGGGAGCGCCGCTGCGCAGCCGCTCGGCCAGGGTCTGCAGGTCGCCCCAGTACGACTGCACCGGGGTGGGCAGGTAGAAATGCAGTTCGCCCACCCGCGCCTGGGTCGCCATCACCCGCAGCACGTCCGGGGAGATGTTGAGCGTCGCGAATGCGGACATGCGCGGCGGCAACCCCTGCGGCAATGGCTGGCCGGCACCCTCGAAGCGGTCCAGGTAGGTCTGGATGCGGCGCGCGCGGTAGCCATGCCCACCGGCAACGGCGCGCCACAGGCTCGCCTGGGGATCGGCCGGGTCGGCCCCGGCCTCCCAGCGCAGCAGCCAGTCGCGCCGCCAGGCCTGGTATTTCTCGAACACCGACGCCAGCTCGCCGGCCAGGGCCCAGGGTTTCAGCCCATCGCTGCCGGCAAGATAGGACTGCAGCGCACGCATCGGTGGTTGCCCGAGCAGCGCCGGATCGCGCAGCGCCCGGTACAGCCGCCAGTGCAGGCCGGCAGCATCGAGATCGTCGGCTTCGCCATCGACGTTGGCGTTGAGCGCACGGGCGACGAACTCACCCGGGGTGAGGAATTCGAGGTTGGCGGCGACACCGTATTCGGCGGCCAATGTCGCCTGCAGCCAGCGCCGCATCGCCACCTGCGGGATCAGCACCACGTCCGGTGCGAGCAGCGGCTGCCCTGGCATCGGCGCACGGACGTTGCGTGCCAGCAGCGCGGCCAGCACATCCAGCGAGTTGGAATGGTAGAGGCGGAAGTCGCTGCCCGGGTCACTCATCATGCACAGTGTGCAGCACGGCTGGCAGTATTCAATGGTCAAACCTGTCACCGGCACGGATTGTTCCGGGTCGCCCGGCGATTGTCCCGACCTGCCCGGGGCCCTGCCGTGCCACAATACTGCACCGTCCAGTCTGCTTATGTTCAGCCGGCTGACCCGATCCTTCGATGTCGAAAAAATGTTAATGGTGCCCATGTCGGCTTCCACCTCCAGTCTGGTGCAGTTGTCCAACGTCCGCATCGACCGGAGCGGACGCACGATCCTGCGCGACGTTTCCCTGCAGGTGCCGAAGGGCAGCATCACCGCCGTGCTCGGTCCCTCCGGCAGCGGCAAGTCGACCCTGCTGGCCGCGCTGACCGGCGAACTGCGCCCGGCGGCCGGCGATATCACCCTGTTCGGCAAGCCGATCCCGCACCGCAGCGCCGAGCTGCTGGAGATGCGCAAGAGCGTCGGCGTCCTGCTGCAGGGCAATGGCCTGCTGACCGACCTCACCGTGGCCGAGAACGTCGCCCTGCCGCTGCGCACCCACACCCGCCTGCCGGCGACGGTGCTGCGCCGGCTGGTGCAGATGAAGCTGCACGCGGTGGGATTGCTGGCCGCGGCCGATGCCTGGCCGCGCGAGCTGTCCGGCGGCATGGCGCGCCGCGTGGCGTTGGCCCGTGCGCTGGCGCTGGATCCACCGCTGATGATCTATGACGAGCCGCTGACCGGGCTGGACCCGATCGCGTCCGGGGTGATCATGAGCCTGATCCAGCGTCTCAACCACAGCCTGGGACTGACCAGCATCATCGTCAGCCACCACGTGCACGAGACGCTGCCGATCTGCGACCAGGTGATCGCCATCGCCAATGGCGGCATCGTCTTCCAGGGCACGCCCGACGCGCTGCAGTCCAGCCAGGACCCGTTGCTGCGTCAGTTCCTGCACGGCCAGCCCGATGGCCCCATCCCGTTCGACGCCGAGCCGCGCGCGAGGGTCGCCTGATGCCCTTCATCCAAGCCACCCGCTCGCTGGGCCGCGCCGGCCTGTTCTCGCTGACCGTGCTGCGCGGTTCGCTGCCGACCCGTGATTTCCTGGCCGAACTGACCCGCGAGATCTACAAGATCGGCGCGCGCTCGCTGCCGATCATCGCTGTCGGCGGCGCCTTCGTCGGTCTGGTGTTGACCCTGCAGGGCTACCGCACGCTGACCACCTTCGGCGCGGCCGATGCCCTGTCGACCCTGCTCGGCTTGTCGCTCTACCGTGAACTGGCCCCGGTGCTGACCGCGCTGCTGTTCATCGGCCGTGCCGGCAGCTCGATCGCCGCCGAACTGGGCCTGATGCGCGCCACCGACCAGATCAAGGCACTGGAGCTGATGGCGATCGACCCGGTGGCCAAGGCCGTGGCGCCGCGCTTCTGGGCAGCCGTGCTGACCGTGCCGCTGCTGACCGGCATCTTCTGTTCGCTGGCGATCAGCGCCAGCTACTTCGAAGCGGTGCACGTGCTCGGCCTGGACAATGGCGTGTTCTGGTCGGCGCTGCGCAACAGTGTCGACTTCTGGGACGATTTCGGCGTGGCGATGCTGAAGTCGGCGATCTTCGGCGGCACTGCAGCCCTGGTCGCCGCCTATGCCGGTTTCCACGCCGAGCCGACCATCGAAGGCACTTCGGTGGCCACCACCCGTGCGGTGGTCAATGCCTCCCTGCTGGTGCTGATGTTCAACTTCGTGCTGTCGGCAATGCTGTTCACCTAACCCTTCCATCGGCGGTGCGCGGTGCGCGCGGCCACAACGACTCGATCAGGTACTCCCCATGGCCATCCGCGGTCCCAGACTCGAATTCTCCGTCGGCGCATTCCTGCTGCTGGCCCTGGCGTCGCTGCTGGTGCTGGCCGTGGCTTCCACCAACCAGCGCTGGAGCTGGGGCGGTGACGGCTACGAGCTGAAGGCGCGCTTCTCCCAGGTCGGCCAGCTGCGCAAGCAGGCGCCGGTCAAGATCGGCGGCGTTACCGTCGGCCAGGTTGCCGCAATCGACCTGGACCCGGTCAAGTTCGAATCCATCGTGACCCTGCGCATGGACAGCAAGGTCAAGGACCTGCCGGCGGATACCTCGGCCGGCATCTTCACCAGTGGTTTGCTGGGCGAGAGCTATATCGGTCTTCAGCCCGGTGGTGATCCGGAAGTGCTCAAGCCCGGTGAGGAGATCGTCTTCACCCAGCCGGCAGTGGACCTGATCCAGCTAGTCGGCAAGTACATGTTCAGTGGCGGCGCCGGCGGCGGCGCAGACCCGAAGCCCAACGATGGCGCACAGGCGCCTGCAAAGGAACCGCAACCATGAAGATGAAACTGATCCCGGCCCTGCTCGCGTCCTCGCTGCTGCTGGCGACCCCGTTGCTCGCCCAGGCGCAGGCCGCGGCCCCCGCTGCCACCGCTCCGCAGGCCCAGGCCGGCAAAGTGGTGATCGATGCCAGCAGCCGCATCCTGTCCACCCTGCAGCAGCGCAAGAGCGAGTTCAGCAGCAATCCGTCCAGCCTGCGCTCCTACATCGACAGCGAACTGAACCGCACCTTCGACCGCGACTACGCGGCGCGCCTGGTGCTGGGCACGCATGCACGCGGCGCGTCGGATGCGGACATCAAGCTGTTCGCCGATGCGATGGCCGACAGCCTGATGCAGCGCTACGGTTCGGCCCTGCTGAACATCCAGGGCAGGCCGAGCTTCCGCCTGAAGGGTGAAAGCCCGCTGCCCGGCAACCGCGGCGTGCGCGTGAGCACCGAGCTGGTGCGTGCGGGCAACGAACCGACGCCCGTCGAGTACTGGATGCGCAACGTGAACGGCCAGTGGAAGATCTTCGACGTCAACATCGAGGGCATCTCCTACGTGCAGACCTTCCGCAACCAGTTCGACAGTCCCCTGCGCCAGAAGGGCATCCGACAGGTGGCCAACGAACTGCACAGCGGCAGCATCCAGGCCGGACCGGCCGGCAATGGCAAGTAACGCGCTGGCACTGCTGGAAGGCGGCACCCTGCGCCTGCGCGGGGCGCTGGATCGTGCCGCTGTCATTGCACTGTGGCCGCAGCTGCAGGCGTTGCCGGCGCAGCTGGCACGGCTGGAACTGGGCGAGGTCGAGCGCGTGGACAGCGCCGGCCTGGCCCTGCTGGCCGAGCTGGCCGCGCGCGCGCGCAAGGCCGGCCACCCCCTGGTGATCTCCGGCATGCCCGCCGGCTACAACGAACTGAGCGCAGCCTACCGGCTGTCGCCCGACCTGGATTTCAACGCTACTTCTGCTGCGAGCTGACATGAACGTCGTACGCGCTCTCCCCCTGATCGTCCTGGCCGCCGCGCTCAGCGCCTGTGCCGGCAAGCCCGCGCGCAGCGATGCGCCGGTTGCCGATACGCTGGTTCCGGCCAGCCCGACCGCCGCCACCGATACCGCCACCGATGCCCCCGCACCGGCAGCGGAGCCCATCCCCGTGGCCAGCGGCGAAACGGCCACGGCCAATACGCCTCCGGCCACGGACGCGTCTGCTGGAACCAGTGCCTCGGCTGCCGCTGCGCAGCCCGGCGGCGACGATGATTTCGACGCGCTGTACGGCGCCGACGGTGCGGCCGGCAACGCGGTGGCCTACGACCCGTGGGAACCGTTCAACCGCAAGGTGCACCGGTTCAACGTGGCGGTCGACAATGCCGTCGCGCGACCGCTGGCGACGGCTTACACCCACGTGGTGCCACGCTTTGCCCGCACCGGTGTGAGCAACTTCTTCAGCAACCTGCGCTCGCCGGTAACGATCGTCAACCAGCTGCTGCAGGGCCGTCCGGATGATGCCTGGGACACGCTGGGTCGCTTCCTGATGAACTCGACGCTGGGTATCGGTGGCCTGTTCGATCCGGCCAGCAAGGCGATGGTCGCCAACCGCAAGGAAGACTTCGGCCAGACGCTGGGTGCATGGGGCTGGCGTCGCTCGCGCTACGTCGAGCTGCCGTTCTTCGGTCCCCGCACCGTGCGTGATGTGTTCGGCCTGGCCGGCGACATGCCGCTCTCGCCGATCCGCAACATCGAAGAGGACAAGGTCCGCATCGGCCTGCAGGGCCTGCAGCTGGTCGACAGCCGCGCGCAGCTGCTGGCGGTGGACGATCTGCGCAGTTCGGCGGTGGACGAGTACGCGCTGGTCCGCGATGCGTGGCTGCAGCGTCGCAACTACCAGATCGAGAACGATCTGCGTGGCAAGCGCAACCGCGGCCAGGACGATCCCAACTCGCCGATCCCGATCGATGCGATGCCGATGCCGCAGTGGGGCAACTGAGTCCTGCCGGCACCCCATGAAAAAACCCCGCCTCGGCGGGGTTTTTCATGGCGGGCGATCAGGCGCCCAGTGCGGCGTCGACGGCCTCGCGCAGACGCGCATCATCGGCGGCCACATCCGGCGCGAAGCGGGCGATGACCGCGCCGTCGCGGCCCACCAGGAACTTCTCGAAGTTCCACAACACCGCCGGCGCCGGGTGGATCGGAATCTCCTTGCTGGACAGTCGCTCGCGCAGCGGGCCTTCGCCGATGGCCTGCGGCTGCGCGGCGATCAGCTGCTGGTAGAGCGGGTGCGTGTCATCGCCGGCCACGCTAATCTTGGCGAACATCGGGAATGTGACATCGTAGGTCAGCTGGCAGAACTGCTGGATCTCCGCCTCGCTGCCCGGCTCCTGGCCAAGGAAATTGTTGGCCGGGAAACCGAGCACTTCCAGCCCCTGTGCCTGCTTCTGCGCATACAGCGCCTGCAGGCCCTCGTACTGCGGGGTCAGGCCACACTTGGAGGCGACGTTGACCAGCAGCAGCACCTTGCCCTGGTAATCGGCAAGACTGGACGGCTGGCCATCGATGGTGGTGAGGGGAATGTCCTGGATCGGGGTGCTCACGCGGGGGGCTCCGGCAACAGCGGGGAATGGCCCATCAGCATAGCGCCACGTGGCTGCGCCGGAACGCCTCAATCCACGCAGAGCGTGCCCTGTGCCTTGCCGTCGTCGATGCGCTCACGACAGCCGAAGTTCTGGCTGACGTCGCGCTGGCAGGTGCCGGTGGCTGCCGTGCCGACGGCGATGCCGTCGCTGGCCAGGCATTGGCCGGTGCAGTCACGCTTGCTGCTGCAGGTCTTTCCTGCGTCGGCGTATGGAATCACGCACTGCAGGCGCTGCAGGCGTCCCAGCGGCTGCAGGGTGCCGCCGGCGGCCTGACAGTCCACATCACGCGCGTCCTGGTAGGCCTGGGCGGCCTCCGGGCCTGGCTGGGCATCACCGGCCTGCGTGGCAGGCGGTGTACTGCTGCATGCAGCAAGCACTGCGGCCAGGGCCGCACTGGCGGCAAGGTGGAAACGCATGGCGGTACCTGTTGGCGATGGACAGGCCGCCAGCATACGCATCGCCCCCGTCGGCAGGGTGTCTGCGTCGCTCAGCGGGCGTCGGTCCCGCCTTCACTTCCGTCATCCTCGCCGCTGCCTTCCGCATCCCCTTCGCCCAGGTCGCCGAGCAGCGATTGCGCCTGCTCGGTGGCCAGCGATTCCACTCCGCGCAGCCTGCGCTCGATGGTGCGCGTCTTGCGGCTGGCGTCGCCAATACTGCGGCCCACGGTGCTGATCTGCTTCTCGGCCTTCTCGAGGATGCCGGCGAACTTGCCGAATTCGCTCTTCACCGCCCCCAGCAGGCTCCACACCTCGCTGGACCGCTGCTCGATGGCCAGCGTGCGGAAACCCATCTGCAGGCTGTTGAGCAGAGCGGTGACCGTGGTCGGCCCGGCCACGACCACACGGTGATCGCGCTGCAGGCCGTCGACCAGGCCCGGACGCCGGATCACTTCGGCATACAGGCCCTCGGTGGGCAGGAACATCACTGCGAAATCCGTGGTGTGCGGCGGCACGATGTACTTCTCGCAGATCGACTTGGCCTGCACCCGCACCGCGCGCTCAAGCTGGATGCCCTGCAGGCGCACGCCCTCGGCATCGCCCTGCTCCTGCGCATCGAGCAGGCGCTCATAGTCCTCACGCGGGAACTTGGAGTCGATCGGCAGCCATACCGGCGTGTCGTCGTTCCTGCGGCCCGGCAGGCGCACGGCGATGTCGACCATCTCGCCACTGTCTGGACGGACCTTGACGCCCCGCGCGTACTGCTCCTGGGTCAGGGTCTGCTCGAGAATGTTCTCCAGCTGCACTTCGCCCCAGCTGCCGCGGTTCTTGACGTTGGTCAGCACGCGCTTGAGGTCGCCGACGCCGGTGGCCAGCTGCTGCATCTCGCCCAGCCCGCGCTGCACCTGCTCCAGGCGTTCGGAGACCAGGGTGAACGACTGCCCCAGTCGTGTTTCCAGCGTCGACTGCAGCTTCTCATCGACGGTGTGGCGCATCTGCTCCAGCTTCTGGGCGTTGTCGTTCTGCAGCGCGCGCAGCTGTTCTTCCAGAGTGGCGCGCATCTCGGCGATGCGCTGTTCATTGCGCTGGGTCAGCTCCTGCAGCCGCAGGCCCAGGCTATCGGTCAGGCGCTGCTGGGACAGTGCACCCTCTTCGCGGCCCTTGCGTGCATCGTCCACCAGGGTCTGGCGCAGCGCGCCGAGCTGGGCATCGGTGCGGCCGGTGAGTTCCTGCAGCTGCTGGCCGAAGGCATGGATGCGCGCCTCCTGCTGCTGGCCGAAGCTCTCCAGCTGGCCTCGCAGTTCCTGCAGCCGCTGCGCCAGCAGGGCGCCGCTGCGCTGCTGGCTGTCGGCGGCTTCGGCGCGTGCCTTGCGTGCATCCTCGCCCAGCGCCTCGCGCAGCAGGTCCAGGCGCTGGTCGGTGCGGGTCGACAGGTCGGTCAGCGCCCGGGCAAAGCCATCCAGCTGTTCGCGCAATTCACTGCGGCCGGCCCGCGCCTCCTCGCGTACGGCCTGCTCCAGCCGATCATGCGGTGGGCGGCGCAGCAGGGCGACCAGCTGCAGGATGAGCACGACCAACAGGAGGCCGGCGATGAGCAGGAATTCGGTTTGCATGGCACCAGTGTAGGCTGGGCCAGTCTCAACTGCTGCGTCCCGCCCCGGTCATGCTCGCGCTGTTCGGAAAGCCCACGTCGATCAACGTACGCAAGGTGCTGTGGCTGTGCGCCGAGCTCAGGCTGGCCATCGAGCACGACCCGGCACCGTCGGCACGGCGGCTGGCCGGGCTGAATCCGAACCTGCAGGTGCCGGTGCTGCGCGACGGCGGCTTCGTGCTGTGGGAATCGAACAGCATCTGCCGTTACCTGGCCTCCCGCGCCGGACGCGCTGACCTGCTGCCGGCAGATGCGCAGGCGCGTGCGAAGGTCGAGCAATGGATGGACTGGCAGGCGACCGACCTCAACACCGCTTGGCGCCACGTGTTCATGGCGCGCGTGCGGCAGCATCCTGACTATCCCGACGACGGCCGCGCCGAGACCGGCCTGGCCCGCTGGAATGAGCTCATGGGTCTGCTGGATGCCCAGCTGGCCGGCACGGGAGCGTATGTCACCGGCGACGACTTCACCCTGGCTGACATCGTGCTCGGCCTGTCCACCCAGCGCTGGCGCAGCACCCCCGGCGCCAAGCCCGCGCTGCCCTGCCTTGACGCCTGGTTTGACCGCCTGCGGCCGCGACCCGGGTTCGCCGAACACGTCGACAACGGTGACCCCTGAGGCAGCGGCACGTACCGCGAGGCCTCCTGCAGGGCCGGGTCATGCTTTGCTCTGCAGGAGGCAGACAGGCCTCTACCAGCCCTCGAGAACGATCTTGCCCTTGGCGCGGTGACTCTCCAGCACGGCATGCGCGCGGCGCAGGCTCGCCGCTTCAATGCGGCCGAAATGCTCGCCCAGCGTGGTCTGCAGCACGCCGGCATCGACCAGGTCCGCGACGCGGTTCAACAGCACGTGCTGCTGCTGCATGTCCGGCGTCCGGTACAGCGGGCGGGTGAACATCGATTCCCAATGCAGCGACAGCGCCTTGCGCTTGAGGGCCATCACATCCAGCTGGCCAGGATCGTCGATCAGCCCCAACTGGCCCTGTGGCGCCAGCACCTCCACGATCTGCGCGAAATGCTGGTCGGTGTGGGTCAGGCTGGCGACATGCTCCACCTGCGCGATGCCCAGCCGTGCCAGCCCTTCGGCCAGTGGCTGGCTGTGGTCGATCACATGGTGCGCACCCATCGCGTACACCCAGTCCTGCGTCTCCGGGCGCGAGGCGGTGCCGATCACGGTCAAGCGGGTCAGGCGACGCGCAAGCTGCACCAGGATCGAGCCGACGCCACCGGCCGCGCCGATCACCAGCAGGGTCTGGCCCTCGCCTGCGCCCTCGGCGATGCGCAGGCGATCGAACAGCAGCTGCCAGGCCGTGATCGCCGTCAGCGGCAGGGCTGCGGCGGCCGCATCATCGAGGCTGGCCGGCTTGCGGCCCACGCTTCGCTCGTCCACCAGCTGGTACTCGGCATTGCTGCCGGACCGGTCGATCACGCCTGCGTAGTAGACCGCATCGCCCGGCTGGAACAAGGTCACCTCACCGCCCACCGCATCGACGATGCCGACGGCATCCCAACCGAGCACGCGCGGGCCTTCGGTGGCCATGTTGCGGCGGACCTTGGTGTCGACCGGGTTCACCGCCACCGCGCGCACCGCCACCCGGAGGTCGCGCGGGCCCGGCTGCGGAAGCGGCAGGTCGATATCGATCAGGGCCTGTGCATCGTCGATCGGCAGGCCGGCATGGGAATAGGCAATGGCGCGCATGGCAGCGGTCCAGTGAGAAAGGAGGCCACAGCGTGCGCCGCGCACGGTCCGCCGGAAAGGCGCACAATCGGGCAGGACTTTCACTCCTGCAATGAAAATGATCCGCTTCGACGACCTGCAGCTGTTCGTCCGTACCGCCGCGCTGGGCAGCTTCTCGCAGGCCGCGCGCGAGGCCGACCTGCTGCCCGGTCAGGTCGCCGCCGCCGTGGCCCGGCTCGAGCGCGAACTGGACCTGCGCCTGTTCGTGCGCACCACCCGCAGCCTGCGGCTGACCGCCGAAGGCGCGCTGTACCTGCCTTACGCGCAGGAGGTGCTGGCGACCCTGCGCGAAGGCCAGGCCCGGGTGCAGGGCGAGGATGCCGAGCCGCATGGCACGCTGCGGCTCTCTGCCCCGTCGGACTTCGGACGCAACCTGCTGCTGCCGTGGCTGACCCGGTTCCGTGCGATGCATCCGCGATTGCGGCTGCATCTGCGCCTGTCCGACGAAGTGGCTGATGTATTCCGCGATCCGGTCGATGTGGCGATCCGCATCGGGCACTTCGATGATGCCAGCTATGTCGCCCTGCCCCTGCTGGAAGGCAACCGGCGCGTGCTGGCGGCGTCGCCCGGCTACCTGCAGCGGCGCGGCACGCCGCAGCGTCTGGAGGATCTGCGCGAGCACGACTGCCTGGCCTACCAGCTCGGTGGTCGCGCCTATGACCGCTGGGCCTTCGAGGTCGACGGCCGTCGCGTGGTGATCCCGGTACAGGGCCCGCTGGTGTGCGACGACGCCGATGTGGTACGGCGCTGGGCGGTGGCCGGTGAGGGCATCACCTACAAGTCCTGGCTGGACCTGCGCGAGGACGTGCTCGCCGGGCGCCTGCAGCTGCTGCTTGGCGGTCTGGGCAGCCACATCCCACTGCAGCTGGTCTGCCCGCACCGCAAGCAGTTCTCGCCCGCGGTGCGGCAGCTGCATGCGCAACTGCGCCAGCACCTGCAACCGCTGCTGTCGGGCATGCCCGAGGGCGGCGGCGGCCCCCTGTCACAGCGCGCGGCACTGGCCGACAATACCGGCTCCCCGTAGCGAGAGAACACCGCCATGCCGTGGATGGGCATCCAGGACCTGTGGACGTTTCTGGTCGCCGTGCTGGTGTTCCTCGCCCTGCCCGGGCCTGGCACGTTCACCCTGTTGACCGCCACCGGCAGGGGCGGGGTGCGCGGTGGTTACACCGCACTGGCCGGCCTGCTGGTCGGCGACCAGATCCTGATGTGGCTGGCCCTGGCCGGCGTGGCGGCCCTGCTGAAGGCCAACCCGCTGGTCTTTCACGCCGTGCAGTACCTGGGCGCGGCCTATCTGGTGTGGGTGGGCATCAGCCTGCTGCGCGCGCCCAGGCAGGAGGGCGGCGATGCCGGCCCGATCCGGATGCAGCCGGGCCGCTACTTCCAGCAGGCGATCCTGGTCAGCCTGCTCAATCCGAAGGCGATCCTGTTTTACATGGCCTTCCTGCCGCTGTTCATCGACCCCAGGGCGCACCAGGGCATCGCCACCTTCGTCGCGCTGGCGGGGATCATCTTCGTGGTCAGCATCGCCTACTGCTCGCTGCTGATCTGGGTGGGCAACCTGGCGCGGCGCCGGTTGATCCAGCATCCGCGCGTCAGCGACGCGCTGCGGCGCGTGGCCGGAGTGTTCCTGGTCGGCTTCGGCATCCGCCTGGGACTGAACGGCTGACCGGCACGGCGACGGCGGTCGGGCCCGTTCCGCAACCTTTGTGCTGATTCCGGCAGTGTCGTCGCGGTCATGCGCGCGCTGCGCCAGGCATGACCCCCGTCAGTGGTAATGCTGCGCTGCGTTCGGTCACACTCGGAGACTTGTCGTTATCAGTCACCCCTTCCGAGGCCTGCATGTCCCTGCTCCGGCGCAAGTCCCTAGATTCCGTCACCGTCCATGAAGCCGGCAGGCGACTGGTCCCGACACTCAGCTGGCCGCACCTGATCGCGCTGGGCATCGGCGCCATCGTCGGTACCGGCATCTACACGCTGATCGGCGTCGGTGCCAATCTCGCCGGCCCGGCTGTCCTGATCTCCTTCGCCATCGCCGGTGCGGTCTGCGCCTGCGCGGCCCTGTCCTACGCCGAGCTGTCGACGATGATGCCGGCCGCCGGCAGTGCCTACACCTACAGCTACAGCGCGTTGGGCGAGGTGTTCGCCTGGGTGGTGGGCTGGAGCCTGATCCTGGAGTACTCGCTGGTGGTCAGCACGGTGGCCGTGGGCTGGTCGGGGTACTTCGTCGGCTTCCTGGAGTGGGTCCACACCCAGTTCGGCTGGGACGTGACCCTGCCGGCCGCGCTGGCCGCGGGTCCGCACGTGGAAGGCGGCATGATCAATCTGCCGGCGATCGTCATCACCTGGCTGGTGGCCCTGATGCTGATGGCCGGCACCAAGGAGAGCGCGACCCTCAACGCGATCCTGGTGGTGTTCAAGCTGATCGCGCTGGCCATCTTCGTGGCAGTGGCACTGCCGGCCTTCGACAGCAGCAACCTGCAGCCGTTCATGCCGTATGGCTTCGCCAAGTCACTGGGTCCGGATGGTGTCGAGCGAGGCGTGATGGCGGCCGCCGCGATCATCTTCTTCGCCTTCTACGGTTTCGACGCGATCTCCACCGCTGCCGAGGAGACCAAGAACCCGGGCCGCGACCTGTCGATCGGCATCATCGGTTCGATGATCGGCTGCACCATCGTCTACGTGCTGGTCGCGCTGGCCGCCGTGGGTGCGATGAGCTACGCGGTGTTCGGCCACAGCGCTGAGCCGCTGGCGCTGATCATGCGCCAGCTCGGCCACCCCACCGCGGCGATGGTGATCGGTGTCATCGCGATCATCGCCCTGCCGACCGTGCTGCTGGCCTTCCTGTACGGGCAGAGCCGCATCTTCTTCGTCATGAGCCGCGATGGCCTGCTGCCGCGTGGCCTGTCCAAGGTCAGCGCGCGCACCGGTACGCCGGTGGCCACCACGCTGTTCACCGCGCTGGTGGTGTCGGCCCTGGCCGGCGTGGCACGCCTGGACGAGATCGCGGCATTGGCCAATGCCGGCACCCTGGCGGCGTTCACCGCGGTAGGCATCTGCCTGGTCGTGCTGCGCGTGCGTGAACCGAACCGCGAGCGAACCTTCCGCACGCCGCTGGCCTTCATCGTCGGGCCACTGGCCGCGCTGGGCTGCATCTACCTGTTCATCAGCCTGCCGCACACCACGCAGCTGTACTTCCTGCTGTGGAATGTCGCGGGCCTGGTGCTGTACTTCCTGTACAGCCGCCGCCATGCGCTGATCGCGCGCTGACCCAGACCGCGCCGGGCACGGCCCGGCGCAGATCCGGCCCGGGCGGGGCGGTTACCCGCCCTGCCTGGCGGCGTAGTCCTGCGCCTGCCGCATCACCCGCAGCAGATTGCCGCCCCAGATGCCGGCGATCTGCTGTTCCGTGTATCCCTTGCGCAGCAGCCACGCGGTGATCTTCGGCAGCTGGCTGACATCGGGCAGGTCACTCAGGCCGCCGCCGCCGTCCCAGTCCAGGCCGATGCCCACGTGTTCGGGCCCGACCACCTGGAGGATGTGCTCGAAGTGGGCGAAGAAGTCCTCCAGGCTGGCGTGCCGGACGGGGTGTTCGTGGTCCAGTGCCTGTTCGGCCTTCAACAGGGCCACGCCCTGCTCGATGCCCATGCCTTCCCAGCCTCCCAGCTGCCGGCTGAGTGCTTCTTCGGCCTGTTTGCGCTCGGCCGTCTTGCCGGTGTCGATCAGATAGCCGCCATAGGCGTTGACCTGGATCACACCACCGGCCTTGGCCAGCTTCTTCAGCCGCGCGTCGTCGAGGTTGCGTGGATGGTCGTAGACCGCCTTGGCTGAACTGTGCGAGAGCACGAACGGCACCGGCATCATCGCCAGCAGATCGTCGAACACGGCATCGGAGGCATGCGACTGGTCGATGACAATGCCGAGCTTCACCGCCTCGCGCACCAGCGCCTTGCCGGCCGGGCTCAGGCCTTTCCACTCCGGTCCCTTCGGATCGGTCGCAGAATCAGCGAACTCGTTGTTGGCGAAATGCACCGTGCTCAGCAGGCGCAGGCCGGCACGGTGATAGAACGAAAGCAGGCTGGGGTCGGCCACCAGCGGGCTGGCGTTCTCCATGCTGATGTAGACCACGCGTTTGCCGGCGGCCTTGATCCGCGCCGCATCGTCAGCGGTCAGGGCCAGGGCGAACCGATCGCCGTTGGCCGCCACCATTTCGCGGATTTCCAGCAGGCGCTGCAGGCCGTGATCGCGCTCGGCCAGGTGGGCGGCGGCGCTGCGGTCGCCCTGGTCGGTGTAGATCGCCCAGAACCCGCCGTCCAGTGCTCCCTCGACCATGCGCGGGTAGTCCACCTGTGACAGCGCATTGCGATCATGGCGCTGTTCGATATCGAAGCCGGTGCGGCCAAAGTTGGCGGGCGTATCCAGGTGGCTGTCGAGCGTCAGCAGGCGCTGCTGCAATGTCTTGGCACGCGCAAGCTCCTGCGCGCTGAACTCGATGGCATGGGCGGTCAGCGGCGCGCTCAGCGCCAGGGCAAGCAGCACGGACAGACGGCGCAACGACGGCATGGGGTTCCTACCGGCAATGGGAAGAACCCGACCATAGCGCTGCGGCCGGCCAATTTGTAGAGCCGAGCGCATGCTCGGCTGCCAGACAGATCAGCCGAGCGTGGGCTCGGCTCTACAGCGCCACGCGGTCAATCAACCACGCGGCAGAACACCGCCTTCAGGTAACGCGATTCCTGCACATGGGCCATGAACGGATGATCCGCGCCGGCACCGGCAACCTTCAGGATCTGCAGGGTGCGACCGGAGAAATAGGCCGCACGGCGCAGCATGTCCAGGAACTGGTCCTCGGCCACCAGGCCGGTGCAGGAGAAGGTGGCGAACAGGCCACCGGGCTTGACCACGCCCAGCGCCAGCTTGTTCATGTCCAGGTACTTCTTCAGCGCATTGATCACCTGGTCGCGGTCGCGGGTCATCTTGGCCGGATCCAGGATCACCACGTCGTACTGCTCACCGCGGTTGGCGGCATCGCGCAGCCACGGGAAGATGTCGGACTGGATGAACTTCGGGCGCACGTTGTTCAGGCGCGAATTGCCCTTGGCGATCTGGATGACGTCTTCATCGATGTCGATGCCGACCACGTCCGAAGCCCCGCGTGCCGCTGCATAGACCGCGAAGCCGCCGGTGTTGCAGCACAGGTCGAGCACGCTCTTGCCTTCCACCTGCTGGCTCAGCCATTGCCGGTTCTCGCGCTGGTCGGCGAAGAAGCCGGTCTTGTGCGCGCCGGCCGGATCGGCGCGGAACTTGATCCCGTACTCGGTGATCACCGACGCTTCGGTGGTGGTGTTGCCGTGGAAATCGAAGCTTTCCTGCTTCTGCACGTGTTCGTCGGCGAAGCTGTGGAAGCGGCAGCCGGGGAACTGCTCGCGCAGCGCATCGTAGATCCATTCGCGGTGGCGGAACATGCCGGCAGCGAAGAACTCGACCACCACCAGGTCGCCGTAGCGGTCCACCACCAGGCCGGACAGACCGTCACCTTCGCTGTGCACGACACGCCAGGCGTCGGACACCGCGTCGAGCTTGAGCACCTCACGGCGCAGCGACACTGCCTGGGCGATCTTGCGCGAGAACCAGCCGGCATCCACCGGTACGTTCTGGTCAGTTTCAAGGATGCGCACGGCAATGCGCGAGTGCCCGTTGTAGAACCCGCGGCCAATGAACTCGCCATCGATGCCGACCACGTCGACGATGGAACCGGGCTTGGGCCGGACGGTCGGCTTCTCGACCAGTTTCTGGAAGATCCACGGGTGGCTGGAGCGCCACGCGTTCTTGAGGCGGACAACGGGAAGGGGGGTATTCATCCACCTATTGTAAACCGGCCGCCGGGAGTCAGATCCCCGCAGGGGCTCTGACCCCTCTCTGGCGGGAACATGGGCTCGGGGCCCCTGCGGGGATCCGCCCCCGGTGCCCGGGCATTTGACGGCGGACGCGGCAGGCCGCAGAATTGGCGCCAGAAGGGGAGTAGCTCCCAGACGTTGTCGCCGTCATTTCGAGCCCGCAGGCTCCGGTGCAACGGCAGTTCCAGCCGACTGGAACTGCGAGCGAGACCTTCGCCGTACTGGCGAAGCTCTGTCCCTGGATCCCCTCCCGATCCTCCGTTGCAGATCCTCGCCGTCCGGCCTGGCATTCATCTTTCCAACGGACATTCCCAATGCAGACGATCGGTAACATGTGGTTGTGGGGCGGCTTCGCAGCGGTGGTGGTCATCGCCCTGCTGGTCGACCTCGTGTTGATGCGCCATGGTGGCCCGCACAAGGTCACCTTCAAGGAGGCCCTGTGGTGGTCCATCGGCTGGGTCGCGCTGGCCCTGCTGTTCAACGCCGGCCTCTGGTACTACCTGAATGAGACGGCCGGCCAGGTCGTGGCCAACAAGGTCGGTCTCGAGTTCCTGACCGGCTACCTGGTCGAGAAGGCGCTGGCGGTGGACAACATCTTTGTCTTCCTGATGATCATGAGCTACTTCGCGGTGCCGGAGGAACAGCGCCAGAAAGTGCTGATCATCGGCATCCTGGGCGCGATCGTGCTGCGTACGATCATGATCTTCGCCGGCAGCGTGCTGATCAGCCAGTTCCATTGGCTGCTCTACGTGTTCGGCGCCTTCCTGCTGTTCACCGGCTGGAAGATGTGGTTTGCCGCCGGACAGGAGCCGGACCTGGAGAGCAACCCGGCCCTGCGCTGGATGCGCAAGCACCTTCGCCTGCTGCCGGAGTACGCCGGCAACGCCCTGAGCGTGAAGCGCGACGGCGTGCGCTGGTTCACCCCGTTGTTCGCGGTGCTGATCCTGATCGCCGTCACCGACGTGATCTTCGCGGTGGACAGCATCCCGGCGATCTTCGCGATCACCACCGATCCGTTCATCGTGCTGACCTCCAACGTGTTCGCGGTACTGGGCCTGCGTGCGATGTTCTTCCTGCTGGCCGGCATGGCCGACCGCTTCCACCTGCTGCCGTACGGCCTGGCCCTGGTGCTGGGTTTCATCGGCATCAAGATGATGATCATCGACCTGTTCAAAATCCCGACCCCGGTCTCGCTGGGCGTGGTCGCGCTGATCATTGCCGCCACCGTCGTGCTGAGCCTGAAGTACCCGCCCAAGGAAGGCGAAGGCCAGGCCTGATCGCGGCTGGCAGACATGGCCAGCGGGATTGTCCCGCTGGCCGCTTCCACTCTCCCGCAGCGGTGGCCTTGGTTTCGCGCCAGCCACCGCCATTGCTTGAGGTATGAACAGCAACGCGCCCCTGCCCGCCGGCGACGTGCCGGCCCCCCGCAACGACCGCCTCCGCATCCTGCGGGCGTTCAATGTCAGCCTGGCCGCCGTGCTGGTGCTGGTGGTCGTGTTCGCCCTGCAGGGCACGTTCGACTGGCGCCCCTGGGCGGTAGCGCCGCTGGAAGCCAAGGGCCTGCTCGGCCTGCTCGGCGGCCCGCTGCTGCATGCCTCGGTCGAGCACATCGCCGCCAACAGCATCGCGATCCTGATCCTCGGCACCCTGGCCGGAAGCGTCTATCCCAGGGCCACCGTCCGCGCCCTGCCCCTGCTCTGGCTGGGATCGGGTGTGGGCGCATGGATGCTGGGCAATCCCGGCAGCGTCCATCTGGGTGCCAGTGGCGTGACCCACGGCCTGATGTTCCTGCTCGCCGGCCTCGGCCTGCTGCGCCGCGACCGCGCCGCCATCGCCACCGGCCTGATCGGCATGCTGTTCTACGGTGGCATGCTGATGACCATCCTGCCGCATGCCGACGGCGTGTCCTGGCAATCGCACATGGGCGGCGCCTTCGCCGGCATCATCGCAGCGCTGCTGTTCCGCACCGCTGACCCGCTGCCACCGCGTCCGCGCTACAGCTGGGAGGACGAGGAAGACAACGCAGAACCGCTGGCCGACGATGAACTGGAGCCGCCGTCGCCACACCGTGTGCCGGTCCTGTGGCAGCCGCGCGAAGGGCAGGATTACGTGGTCATCCCGTTCCGGCGGCCGGACGAACCGCGCGGCTGAGGGGGGATGGGTCCGCCGGGCATCGCCCGGTACCCCGGGTAGCGCCGGGCCATGCCCGGCGGCGTTGACGCTTCAGTTCGCCGCGTTGCCCGCCGCGCCAGTGCCATCCACCGCCTGCCGGCCCAGCGCCGGGTCATCGGTGAAGAGCGCATCGATGCCGGTGGCCAGATAGGCGCGCATCTCGGCGATCGAGCCTTCGGCATTGCGCGCGTTGTCCGCCCCCCTGCGCAGGTTGCTGGGCTGGAACTGATTCTCCGGGCGGAAGGTATACGGGATCACCATCAGGCCGGCCGCGTGCGCATCGCGCACCAGCGCGGTCGGCGTTCCCAGTGCACCGTTGGCGTCCAGCGGAATGATCGAGCGCAGTTCAGGACCGATGCCATCGGCATAGGCCGCGATGTCCTTCAGGCCCGCAGGAGTCATCATCTGTGCGTAGGTCAGCGTGCCCCCGGCCTTGGCGACGTCGGCCGGCTGGGTATCGCCCTTCCACAACAGCTGCAGCAGGCGGATGTTGCTGTCCTGCGGGATCTTGCTGCGCAGGTAACGCAGGTTGGCGGTCTCGAAGGACTGGATGGTGACCGGGCCGACGTTGGTGTAGGCATTGCCACGCAGCGCGGCCAACAGTTTGTCTTCCATCGGCAGACCGATGGACTGGAAGTAGGTCGGATGCTTGATCTCCGGCACCAGACCGATGCCTCGATTGGCGCGGCCGGCCTGCTGGACCAGGAAGGCGAGGATTTCATCGAGACTGGCGATGCGGAACTGGCCGTCGTAGGCGGTGCTGCGCAGGTCGGGCAGGCGTTCGCGCGCGTACAGCGTCTTCAGTTCGGCCAGGGTGAAGTCTTCGGTGAACCATCCGTCCACCGTCTGCCCGTCGATGACCTTGCGGGTGCGGCGGCTGGCGAATTCGGGATGCGAAGCGACATCGGTGGTGCCCCCGATCTCGTTCTCATGGCGGGCCACCATCACCCCGTCCCTGGTCATCACCAGGTCCGGTTCGATGTAGTCGGCTCCGTCGGCGATGGCCTGTGCATACGCAGCCAGGGTGTGTTCCGGCAGCAGCGCGCTGGCGCCGCGATGACCATAGACCGACGCCCTGGCCGCGGCCGGGAGAGAAGATTCAGCACTCATGGCCACCGATGGTGCCACGGCCAGCGACAACAGCAACGCACAACCCCACGACTTCACTGCAACGTCCCCCAACGGTAGGTGATGGGCGGCAGTATGCGGCGGCAATGTGACAGGTGGGGGACCTGGGGTCGGAGCCCCTGCGGGAATCTGACCCCGGCTTACTTGCCGATGCAGAAGCTGGAGAAGATCCGTCCCAGCAGGTCATCGGCGCTCATCTGCCCGGTGATCTCACCCAGCGCGTCATGCGCCAGCCGCAGCTCTTCGGCCGCCAGTTCCAGGTGTTCGTGGGCCAGCTCACCATCTGCGCGCTGCGCGTGTTCCTGCGCACGCTCGATTGCATCCACGTGGCGGGTGCGCGCGGAGAACTCGCCGTCCACCTGTTCGCCCGCGCCTGCCGACGCGATCGCGCGCAGGCGCGCGTGGAGGTCGTCGAGTCCTGCACCGGTGGCGGCCGAAACGAACACACGGTCCGGATCGTCCACGGTTGGGCCGGCCTGCAGCAGATCTGACTTGTTGTGGATGTAGACCTTGTGCGGCACAGCCCGCACCGCTTCGCCGATGGCCGCCTCGCCCGCCGCCGGATCGCGCGCATCCAGCACGATCAGCGCCAGGTCGGTGCGTTCGATCTCCACGCGCGCGCGGCGCATGCCTTCGCGTTCGATGGCGTCGCCACCGTCGCGCAGGCCGGCGGTATCGACCAGGGTCAGCTCCAGTCCATCCAGGCGGATGGTCTCGCGCAGCGTGTCGCGCGTGGTGCCGGCGATGTCGGTGACGATGGCGCGTTCGCTGCCGGCAAGCGCATTGAGCAATGAACTCTTGCCGGCGTTGGGCGGGCCGATCAGCACCGCGTGCAGGCCATCGCGCAGGCGGCGGCCACGCTCGGCATCGCGGCGCAGCAGGGCCAGGTCGCTGCGTGCCAGTTCCAGCCCGCGGCGCACCTGCGCGCCGCCCAGCGTATCCAGCGGCTCATCGGCGAAATCGATGGCCGCTTCCACATGCACGCGCAGCAGCACCAGCTGCTCGACCACGGCGTCGATGCGGCGCGAGAACACCCCGTCCAGCGAGCGACGGGCAGCACGCGCGGCGCGGTTGTCGCCCGCAGCGATCAGGTCGGCGATGGCCTCGGCCTGGGCCAGATCGAGCTTGCCGTTGAGGAAGGCGCGCTCGCTGAACTCACCGGGCCGCGCCTGCCGCGCGCCGAGCGCGATGCAGCGTGCAACCAGTTGCTGCAGCAACACCGGGCTGCCATGGCCCTGCAGTTCCACCACTTCTTCGCCGGTGAAGCTGTTCGGTGCCGGGAACCACAGCACGATGCCATCGTCGATCACCTCGCCTTCGGCGTCGCGCAGGCGCGCGTAATGCGCGTGACGTGGGCGCAGGCCGGTTGCGCCCAGTGCGTTGGCGATGGCGGCGGCGCGCGGGCCGGACAGGCGCAGGATGCCGACGCCACCTGCACCTGGCGCGCTGGCGATGGCGACAATGGTGTCAGTGCGGGCTGCCTCATTCATCGCTTGGAACGTCTCCGGTTGCGCACGCGCGGAATTCTACCGCCTCATGCGAAAAGCCCGCCTTGCGGCGGGCTTCTGCTGTGGTCAGCCGGCCAGCGGCCGACTCTACCGATTACTTCTTCTTGACCGGAGCCGATGCGGCGGTGGCCGGGACCGGGTCGCCGCCATGGCGCTTGGTCATCCACCACTGCTGCAGCAGGCCCAGGCCGCCGTTGACCACCCAGTACAGGACCAGGCCGGACGGCATGAAGGCCATCATGACGCCGAACACCAGCGGCATGAACTGCATCATCTTCTGCTGCATCGGGTCCATGCCCGGCGCAGGCGTGAGCTTCTGGGTGAACCACATCACCGCCACGTTGATCACCGGCAGGATGAAGTACGGGTCACGCGCGGTCAGGTCCTGGATCCAGCCCAGCCACGGCGCCTGGCGCAGTTCGACCGACTCCACCAGCACCCAGTACAGGGCGAAGAAGATCGGCATCTGGATGAGGATCGGCAGGCAGCCGCCCATCGGATTGATCTTTTCCTTCTTGTACAGCTCCATCATCGCAGTCTGGAACTTCTGGCGGTCATCGCCATAGCGTTCCTTCAGCTGCTGGATGCGCGGCTGGAAGCGGCGCATCTTGGCGCCACTCTTGTACTGCACGGCCGACAGCGGGTACAGCACCAGCTTCAGCAGCACCACCAGGCCGACGATCGCCCAGCCCCAGTTGCCGACCAGCTTGTGCACCTGGTTGAGCACCCAGAACAGGCCCTGGCCGATCACCGCCATCATCGAGAAACGGCTGTAGTCGACCACGCGGTCCAGGCCCGGCACGTCTTCCTTGGCGATCAGGTTGACCAGCTTGGGGCCGACCCACAGGCGCGCTTCGGTGCTGGTGGACTGGCCCGGGGCCAGGGTAAAGGCCGGTCCGCGCGCTTCGATCAGGTCACGACCGTCCACCTGCGACAGCACGTAGTGGGCGACCTGGTCCTTCTGCGGGATCCACGCGGTGAAGAAGTGGTGCTGCAGCATCGCCAGCCAGCCGCCGGTGATGTTCTGGTTCAGCGCACCGTCCTCCAGGTAATCCTTGAACGCACGACGCTGGTACTTCTTGTCGTTGTCGTACCAGGTGGCGCCGTTGAAGCTGAAGGAATCCGGGTTGGTCATGCTCCGCGACAGGATGGTCGGGGTGCGGTCCAGGGTGCGGTAGACGTAGCCGTTCCACGTGGTGGCGCCGGCATTGCTGACTTCATCCTTGAAGCGCACGGCGTACTCGTTGCGCGAGACGGTGAGGGTGCGCTTGATGGTCACGCCGTTGTCGGCGGTCCACACGAACGGGATCTGCAGTTCGTTCTGGCCCTTGGCCAGCACGAAGTCGCGGGTGTCACCGACCAGCTTGAAGCCGTCGGCGCCGGGCACCGGGGCGTTCTTGTCCTGGCTGGCCCAGCCGCTGATCGCGCTGTACGGATGCGCGGGATCTTCGGTCAGCAGGCGGACCGGCGGGCTGCCTTCATCCTTGGTCTGCGGGAACTGCAGCAGCTCGGCGTCGAGCACGCGGCCCCCGTCCAGTACCAGGCGCAGGACGTCGGTGGTGACGGTCACGCGCTGGGCGGCCGGGGTCGCGCTGGCCTGGGCCTGCGTGGGCGCCTGGCCCGGGGCCGCCGGCACCTGGGCGCTGGGAACGCTGCCTGCGGCGGCGCCCGGCACGGTCTGCGCCGCGGCCGGGGCAGAACGGGTCGTCGGAGCAGGGGTCGGAGCGGCCTGCTCGCGGCTCCACTCCATCCACAGCAGCACGGCCACCATCAGCCAGGCAAAAATGAGAAATACGCGGGTCTGGTTCATCAGCGGACAGGCTCGGCGGGGCCGGAACGCGGTGCCGGCTCGGTCAAAGAGGGAGTTGCGATGCCATCAGGCGGCGGCATTGTGCCGTCCACGCCCGGCGCGGGCAATGCACGCAGGCGGCGCAGCAGGCGCAGGAAGGCCTGGCGGATGTCGTCATTGCTGGCGTGACGCGCAGCACTACGGGCCACGACGACAAAGTCGCCTGGCTGGATATCGGTTCGTGTCTGACGCAGGATGTCGCGCAGGACGCGCTTGATCCGGTTGCGCCCGACGGCGTTCGGATCGACCTTGCGGGAAACCGCCAGACCCAGCCTGGCCGGCCGGTCAGCCGGCAGCCAGTGCAGGGTCATCAGCGGATCGGACACACGGCGGGCGCCGTTGAAGACCGTTGAGTATTCGGCACGCGTGCGAACCCGCGCAGAGCGAGGGAATCGCTTGCGCGGGTCTGCAGTATTCACTGTCGAAGGGATTGCGTCTGCCGCGATGTGCGGCATGGCAATCAGGCGCTCAGGACTTTGCGGCCCTTGGCGCGGCGACGCGACAGGATCTTGCGGCCGTCAGCGGTCTTCATACGGGCACGGAAGCCGTGGTCGCGCTTACGCTTGAGGTTGCTGGGCTGGTAGGTGCGCTTGGTGGCCATTGGGGCCTCTCGTATGAATGGGACGGAAAGAACCGGAAATTCTAGAGAGGTACCCCACCCCGCGTCAAGCCCTGGGGACTACGCGAATTCACCGGCCTGTGCAATAGCTGTGGATGTTTTTGTGAATAAGTAGGGGACAAGCATTCCGAAGGCGGGCGCTCGGTGGTAGTCTGAGCCATCCATTTCCCCCCTTTCCGGCCTGTGTTTGGGCGCCTTGTCGCGCCCCCACCCCGGCCATCGGACGATTATTGCTGATGGATGCCTGGTCCCGTAGTCTCGAACGCCTCGAAGCGGAGTTCCCGCCTGAAGACGTTCACACCTGGTTGAAGCCGCTGCAGGCCGATCTGCGCGTGGACAGCCTGGTGCTGTATGCACCGAATGCCTTCATCGTCGACCAGGTGCGCGAGCTGTACCTGCCGCGCATCCGCGAGCTGCTGGCGCATTTCGCTGGTTTCAGCGACGTTTTTCTTGAAATCGGCTCCCGTCCGCGCCCGGTAGAGGCGCAGACCACGCCGGTTTCCACGCATTCGGCGCACGCAGCCAGCGAACCCCAGGTGCCGTTCGCCGGCAATCTGGACAGCCATTACACCTTCGCCAACTTCGTCGAAGGCCGCAGCAACCAGCTCGGCCTCGCCGCTGCGTTCCAGGCAGCGCAGAAACCGGGCGATCGCGCACACAATCCGCTGCTGCTGTACGGAGGCACCGGACTGGGCAAGACCCACCTGATGTTCGCCGCCGGCAACGCCATGCGCCAGGCCAATCCGGGTGCGAAGGTGCTGTACCTGCGCTCGGAACAGTTCTTCAGCGCGATGATCCGGGCCTTGCAGGAAAAGACCATGGATCAGTTCAAGCGCCAGTTCCAGCAGGTCGACGCGCTGCTGATCGACGACATCCAGTTCTTCGCCGGCAAGGATCGCACCCAGGAAGAGTTCTTCCACACCTTCAACGCCCTGTTCGACGGCAAGCAGCAGATCATCCTGACCTGTGACCGGTACCCGCGTGAGGTCGAAGGGCTGGAAGCGCGCCTCAAGTCGCGGCTTGCCTGGGGACTGTCGGTCGCAATCGAACCGCCTGACTTCGAGACCCGTGCGGCGATCGTGCTGGCCAAGGCGCGCGAACGCGGTGCGGAGATTCCCGATGATGTTGCGTTCCTGATCGCCAAGAAGATGCGCTCCAATGTGCGCGACCTCGAGGGCGCGCTGAATACCCTGACCGCCCGCGCCAACTTCACCGGCCGTGCGATCACCACCGAGTTCGCGCAGGAAACCCTGCGTGACCTGCTGCGCGCCCAGCAGCAGGCGATCAGCATTCCCAACATCCAGAAAACCGTTGCCGACTACTACGGACTGCAGATCAAGGATCTGCTGTCCAAGCGCCGCACTCGATCGCTGGCTCGTCCGCGCCAGGTCGCCATGGCCCTGACCAAGGAGTTGACCGAGCACAGCCTGCCCGAGATCGGCGACGCATTCGCCGGTCGCGACCACACCACGGTGCTGCATGCCTGCCGTCAGATCCGGACGTTGATGGAAACCGACGGCAAGCTCCGCGAGGACTGGGACAAGCTGATCCGGAAGCTGAGCGAATGATGCACGGACGCCGATGAGGCGTCATCGCACAAAACGGTGCAGAATCCGGTAGCAAGCGCGGGATGAGCTGTGGATAAAAAAGGCGCCTGACAACGCGTGGAATTTATCCACAGCTTTCCCCACCCTCTGGGGGGCGGTAATACAGAGGGTTTCGAGGCCAGAAATCCTTTTTATTACAAAGACTTAACGTTGTTTTCCAGCGATTCTGTCTCTACCAGCACCACCAAGCTTTTGATTTATTCCACATTTTTTAAAGCATAGGGGCACGGAACCACATGCGTTTCACACTGCAGCGCGAAGCCTTTCTCAAGCCGTTGGCACAGGTCGTCAACGTGGTCGAACGCCGCCAGACCCTTCCGGTTCTGGCCAATTTCCTGGTCCAGGTGCAGAACGGCCAGCTTTCGCTGACCGGTACCGACCTGGAAGTGGAGATGGTGTCGCGGATCGCGGTTGAAGATGCCCAGGACGGCGAAACCACCATTCCGGCGCGCAAGCTGTTCGAGATCATCCGCGCCCTGCCCGATGGCAGCCGGATCACCGTCTCGCAGACCGGTGACAAGATCACCGTGCAGGCGGGTCGCAGCCGCTTCACCCTGGCAACGCTGCCGTCCAACGACTTCCCCTCGGTAGACGAGGTGGAAGCCACCGAGCGCGTGGCGATCGGCGAAGCGACCCTGAAGGAGCTGATTGAACGCACTGCGTTCGCGATGGCCCAGCAGGACGTGCGGTACTACCTCAACGGCCTGCTGTTCGACCTGCGTGGCGATGCGCTGCGTACGGTGGCCACCGACGGACACCGCCTCGCCCTGTGTGAAACGGATCTGGCCAAGCCCAGCGGCTCCAAGCGACAGATCATTGTGCCGCGCAAGGGCGTGACCGAGCTGCAGCGCCTTCTCGAGAGCGGCGACCGGGAGATCGAGCTGGAGGTCGGCCGCAGCCACGTCCGCGTGAAGCGGGACGATGTCACGTTCACCTCGAAGCTGATTGACGGTCGTTTCCCGGACTATGAAGCCGTGATTCCGATTGGTGCCGACCGCGAGGTAAAGGTCGACCGTGAGGCACTGCGTGCCTCGCTGCAGCGTGCGGCCATCCTGTCCAACGAGAAGTACCGCGGCATCCGCGTGGAAGTTTCGCCGGGCAACCTGAAGATCAGCGCGCATAACCCGGAACAGGAAGAAGCGCAGGAAGAGATCGAAGCCGATACCACCGTCAGCGATCTGGCCATCGGCTTCAATGTGAATTACCTGCTGGACGCCCTGTCCGCATTGCGCGACGAAGAGGTCATCATCCAGCTGCGCGACTCCAATTCGTCGGCGCTGGTGCGCGAGTCCAGCAGCGAGAAGTCCCGCCATGTGGTGATGCCGCTGCGTCTCTGACGGTTGCGCTGTTCCACGTGGAACCAGAAGACGCCCGGAACGTTCCGGGCGTTTTTTTTTGCGGTTCCACGTGGAGCATTCCTGTTCTCCATCGCGCTGCAACAGGCCAGTCCCCTGTGTGACAGATGCCTGTAGCTGTTCTGGCTGTCTGGATCCGCGTAGTTGTTACTGTTGCTGACGCCACTATCCACAGACGTCGTTGCGGGCGCTCTATGCCCTCCCTAGCTTCTAAATCTGGGTATAAATCTAAAGCTAGGTCGTGATGGTAGAGCCAGATTTCGTGGAAAACAGGGTCATCTCATTGATTTTATTGGTTTTTAATGTGCTGAAACCCCCTGCATATCGGCGCCTGGGGCTGGGGGGGAACCTGTGGATAGATTTCAGGCAGGGCCAAAGCGGCTTTTTTATCCACAGATTGCCCATACCTTGTGTATAAGTAATACCGGGCCGCTGTGCATAGCGTGAAACCGCTGGCTTGAAATTCTTGAAATCTGTGGAACCGCCACGGGTGTTGGTGCGCAGATTTCAAGGAAATGCGGCAGGTTTTTTGCGGGCCGTCGTCCGTAAGCCGGTCAGGACACGTTCGCAACCGCGCCATGGTCTGCAGGGCGATAGCCTGATGCCAACGGCGGACTTGACCGATGCAGTAAGCTGATGGATTCCCTGCCCCTCTACCGCTTCGTGCGGATGGTCCTTCGCACCCCATGCAGATCCGTCGCCTCGTCCTGCACCATCTGCGCCGCTTCGCCGTGGTGGATCTGTCGCCACAACCGGGATTGAATCTGCTGACGGGCGATAACGGGGCCGGCAAGACCAGTGTGCTGGAGGCGTTGCATCTGATGGCTTACGGGCGCAGCTTTCGTGGTCGGGTGCGCGACGGCCTGGTCCGCCAGGGCCAGGATGCGCTGGACATCTTTGTGGAATGGGAGGAACAGCGCGCCCAGTCATCGCCGCACCGCCGCAAGGCCGGTCTCCGCCATACTGGACAGGACTGGAAGGGACGTCTGGATGGTGAAGATGTCAGCCAGCTCGGCAATCTATGTGCTGCACTGGCGGTGGTGACGTTCGAGCCGGGCAGCCATGCTCTGGTCAGCGGTGGTGGTGAGCCCCGTCGCCGTTTCCTCGATTGGGGATTGTTCCACGTGGAACCGGATTTTCTCTCCCTGTGGCGCCGCTACTCACGGGCGCTCAAGCAGCGCAATGCCCTGCTCAAACAGGGAGGGCCAGCAAGGATGCTCGATACGTGGGATCACGAACTGGCAGAGGCCGGCGAACCGTTGACCAGCCGACGTCAGCGTTATCTGGAGCGGCTGCAGGAGCGCACCATCGCGCTGGCGGCCAGTCTTGCCCCCCAGTTGGGTATCCAGGCGCTGGACCTGAGTCCGGGATGGCGCCGCCACGAACTGCCGCTGGCCGATGCACTGCTGCTGGCACGCGAGCGGGACCGGCAGGCGGGCTATACATCCGTTGGGCCCCATCGGGCGGACTGGAGCGTGGACTTCAGCCATATTCCAGGGCGGGACGCGCTGTCGCGCGGCCAGGCCAAACTCACGGCCTTGGCGTGTCTGCTGGCCCAGGCCGAAGACTATGCGGAACAGCGCGGGGAATGGCCGGTCATTGCTCTGGACGATCTGGCCTCCGAACTGGATCGCACCCACCAGGCGCGGGTGCTGGAGCGCCTGCTTGCCGGCCCGGCGCAGATCTTCGTCACGGCAACCGAAACGCCGGCCGCGCTGCAGGCGCTGACCGACATCACCCGGTTCCACGTGGAACATGGACAGATCGTGGCTGTGCCATAGTGCGTACAACAGGGCCGCTCGACCCTGGCTGGTATAATTCGGGTTGCAATCCTTTCATTCTCGGCGCACCGCTTCCTGTGGTGCCCGACCTGCGGAGCCTACGGCAAGCGCAATGAGCGACGAACAGAACACCCCGGTAAACAATGGCAATTACGACGCCAACAGCATCACCGCCCTGGAAGGCCTGGAGGCTGTCCGCAAGCGTCCCGGTATGTACATCGGCGACGTCCATGACGGTACCGGCCTGCACCACATGGTGTTCGAGGTGGTCGACAACTCCATCGATGAGGCGCTGGCCGGTCATGCTGACCATGTCGCGGTGACGATCCACGCCGACGGTTCGGTGTCGGTCTCCGACAACGGTCGTGGTATTCCGGTCGGCAAGCATGAGCAGATGAGCGCCAAGCTGGGCCGCGAAGTCTCGGCAGCCGAAGTGGTGATGACGGTCCTGCACGCCGGTGGCAAGTTCGACGACAACAGCTACAAGGTTTCCGGCGGCCTGCATGGTGTGGGTGTCAGCGTGGTCAATGCGCTGTCGCAGAAGCTGCTGGTGGACGTATTCCAGGGCGGCTTCCATTACCAGCAGGAATTCAGCAACGGCGCTGCCGTCAGCCCGCTGGCCAAGCTGGAAAGCACCACCAAGCGCGGCACGACCGTGCGCTTCTGGCCGTCGACCGTCGCGTTCCACGACAACGTCGAATTCCACTACGACATCCTGGCCCGTCGCCTGCGTGAACTGTCGTTCCTGAACTCCGGCGTCAAGATCGTGCTGGCGGACGAACGCGGCGATGGCCGGCGCGACGACTTCCACTATGAAGGCGGCATCCGCAGTTTCGTCGAGCATCTGGCCCAGCTGAAGACGCCGCTGCATCCGAACGTCATCGCGGTCAGCGGCGAATCCAACGGCATCACCGTGGAAGTGGCGCTGCAGTGGACCGATTCCTACCAGGAAACGATGTACTGCTTCACCAACAATATTCCGCAGAAGGACGGCGGCACCCATCTGGCCGGTTTCCGCGGTGCGTTGACCCGTGTGCTCAACAACTACATCGAGCAGAACGGCATCGCCAAGCAGGCAAAGATCAACCTGACCGGCGATGACATGCGAGAGGGCATGATCGCGGTGCTGTCGGTGAAGGTGCCCGATCCCAGCTTCTCCAGCCAGACCAAGGAAAAGCTGGTCAGCTCGGACGTGCGTCCGGCCGTGGAAAGTGCCTTCGGCCAGCGTCTGGAAGAATTCCTGCAGGAGAATCCGAACGAAGCGAAGGCGATTGCCGGCAAGATCGTCGATGCCGCGCGCGCGCGCGAAGCGGCCCGCAAGGCTCGTGACCTGACGCGCCGCAAGGGCGCGTTGGATATCGCCGGCCTGCCGGGCAAGCTGGCCGACTGCCAGGAGAAGGATCCGGCGCTGTCCGAGCTGTTCATCGTCGAGGGTGACTCGGCAGGTGGTTCGGCCAAGCAGGGTCGCAACCGCAAGAACCAGGCGGTGCTGCCGCTGCGCGGCAAGATCCTCAACGTGGAACGTGCGCGCTTCGACCGCATGCTGTCGTCCGACCAGGTCGGCACGCTGATCACCGCGCTCGGTACCGGCATCGGCCGTGATGAGTACAACCCGGACAAGCTGCGCTACCACAAGATCATCATCATGACCGACGCCGACGTCGACGGCGCCCATATCCGCACGCTGCTGCTGACGTTCTTCTACCGTCAGATGCCGGAGCTGATCGAGCGCGGCTACGTCTACATCGGCCTGCCGCCGCTGTACAAGATCAAGCAGGGCAAGCAGGAGCTGTACCTGAAGGATGATCCGGCGCTGGACAGCTATCTGGCCAGCAGCGCGGTGGAGAACGCGTCGCTGGTGCCGGCCGCCGGCGAGCCCGGCATCGAGGGCGTTGCCCTGGAGAAGTTGCTGCTGGCCTACGCGTCCGCGCAGGACGCGATCGAACGCAATGCGCATCGCTACGATCGCAACCTGCTCGAAGCGCTGGTCGACTTCATGCCACTGGAACAGGACACCCTGCGCAATGCCGGCCAAGGTGAAGGCCTGGACGCGCTGGCCAGGCGCCTGAACCAGGGCAGCCTGGGCAGCCCGCGTTTCAGCCTGGAACTGCAGGAGGCCAATGAGCAGCGCCCCGCGGCCGTGCTGGTGACCCGACGTCACATGGGCGAAGAGCACATCCAGGTGCTGCCGCTTTCGGCCCTGGAAACCGGCGAACTGCGCGCGATCCACCAGGCAGCCAAGCTGCTGCATGGCCTGGTACGCGAGGGGGCGACCATCACCCGCGGTGCCAAGTCGATCGAGGTCGATTCGTTCGTGAAGGCGCAGAACTGGTTGCTGGATGAAGCCAAGCGCGGTCGCCAGATCCAGCGCTTCAAGGGCCTGGGTGAAATGAACCCGGAACAGCTGTGGGATACCACCGTGAATCCGGATACCCGCCGCCTGCTGCAGGTACGCATCGAAGACGCCGTGGCCGCCGATCAGATCTTCAGCACCCTGATGGGCGATGTCGTCGAGCCGCGTCGCGACTTCATCGAAGACAACGCACTGAAGGTCGCCAACCTGGATATCTGACACAATCGGGACGTGGCCGGTGCGCGGGGAGGCGCGCCGGCCCTTGCCCCTTGATCGCAGGTATCTGATGTCCGCTTCCGCTCCGGTTTCCGCACCGCCGCCGGTTCCGCCGGCGACCGCCGCCCCCCGCGCCGCTTCGCCGCTGGCGGGATTCTTCATCGATCTGGGCATCGCCGCCGTCACCCTGTTCGGCCTGAGCCTGATCAGTGGCCTGTTCTGGGGCCTGTACCGCGGAATGATGGTCGGCTACGCAAACGCGAAGGCCAACGGCGCCGCACCCGATCCCGGCACCCTGACCGAAGCACTGGGCCAGCCGGGTGCCCTGGCGCAGATCCTGATGGCGCTGTTCGCTACCGGCGGCGCGGCCCTGCTGCTGTATTTCTGGCGACGACCGGCCAATGCGGCCGAACGCCAGGCGTCGCGTGACGCGCTGCGCCGGCCCTCCACCTGGGGCTGGACGCTGCTGGTGGCCACGTTGATCGTAGTGGGCAGCAACGGCATCGCCTTCCTGTCCCGGCAGTTCGGCATCGAACCGGTGCCGACCAACGTGGAACTGATGCAGAACGCGGTCGCGCGCTTTCCGCTGTTCCTGATGCTGTTCGCGGTGGTGCTGGCGCCGGCCTACGAGGAACTGCTGTTCCGGCGCGTCCTGTTCGGGCGCTTGTGGCAGGCCGGTCGCCCCTGGCTGGGCATGATACTGAGCAGCCTTGCCTTCGCCCTGATCCATGAAATTCCCGGCACCAGCGCCAACGGCCCGGCCGAGATCGCCCAGCTCTGGCTGGTCTACGGCGGCATGGGCGCTGCATTCTGCTGGCTGTACCGCCGTACCGGAACGCTGTGGGCGGCCATCGCCGCACATGCCCTGAACAATGCCGTGGCACTGGCGGCGCTGGTGTTCTTCGGCGCGACGTAACGGCTGTCCGCTTGACGAAAGATTAAGCAGCGACGATACACACTGCGCTCATGAACACGGGGGTGGACCCATGAAACAACTGCTGCTGGCCCTTGTCATCACCACCCTGGTCAGCGCCTGCGCGACCACCACCTCGCCGACCGGACGGCGGCAGATGATCGGTGGCGTCTCGCAGGCACAGCTTGACCAGCTCGGCGCGCAGGCGTTCGCCGAGACGAAGCAGAAGGAAAAGATCAGCACGGACGGCCGGCAGAACGGCTACGTGCAGTGCGTGGTCAACGCGCTGGTCGCCCAGCTGCCTCCACAATACCGTGGCGTACGGTGGGAAACCGCCGTGTTCGTCGACAAGGAACCCAACGCTTTCGCCCTGCCTGGCGGCAAGGTGGGCGTGAACACCGGCATCTTCACCGTAGCCAGGAACCAGGACCAGCTGGCGGCCGTGATCGGCCACGAGATCGGCCATGTCATCGCCCGCCACCACGAGGAGCGCATCACCCGGCAGATGGGCGCGCAGACCGGCCTGGCGGTACTCGGCGCACTGGCCGGCGCTGCCTATGGCGAAGGCGCGGCCAGCACGGTCAACCAGCTTGGCGGCATGGGGGCACAGACGGCGTTCCTGCTGCCGGGCTCGCGGACCCAGGAAAGCGAGGCGGACGTGATCGGCCAGCGGCTGATGGCGCAGGCCGGCTTCAACCCGGCGCAGGCGGTGGACCTGTGGCAGAACATGATGGCCGCCAGCGGCGGACGCAGCCCGCAATGGCTGTCCACCCACCCCGATCCGGCCAACCGGATCCAGGAGCTGCGACGTGATTCCCCTGCCCTGATGCCGGTCTACCAGCAGGCGCAGGCGGCCGGACTGCGACCAAAGTGCGGATGAGTGCGCAGTTTCATGCTGTATTGCAGCACATAAAACGATTTCTCACGCCATCTGTTTCTGATACGTTTGGCGGCTCAGATTTTTCTGACAGTCCGACTTTGCCGCTATCCGGCGGTTCGATCGAGGTGAACGATGATTTTCCGTAAACACAAAGCTGTGCTTTCCGTCCTCGTCGCGACCGCCCTGACCGGCGCCGTGGTCACCGATGCGCTCGCGCAGTCCTCGCGTTCCTCCGACCGTGGCAACCGCGGCGGCAGCAGCAAGCAGGCCAAGGCCGAACCGCTGTACCCCAATGCGACCCGCCAGGAGCCGGCGGCCAAGTCCTCGGCCAAGATGGGTGGCAAGCTGCAGAAACTGGTAGACAGCTACAACAAGGAAAAGTTCCCGGAGACCCGCACCCAGGCCGACGCGATCCTGGCTGACAGCGCCGCGAACGAGTACGACAAGTCGCTGGCCGCGCAGCTGGCTTCGCAGGCCGCTTACCAGACCGACGATGTCGCCGCCGCCATCGCCTACCTGAAGCAGGTGCTGCAGTTCAACGGCCTGGACAACAACGGCCACTTCCAGTCGATGCTGATGCTGGGCCAGCTGCAGCTGCAGGAAGACCAGACCGCCGAAGGCCTGGCTACCCTGGACAAGTACTTCGCCGAGAGCAAGTCGACCAAGCCGGACGAGCTGATCGCCAAGGGCCAGGCGCTGTACCAGCTGGAGCGCTACCAGGAAGCGATCCCGGTGCTGAAGCAGGCCATCGCCGGCTCCACCGAGCCGAAGGACAGCTGGAACCAGCTGCTGATGGCGGCCCTGTCCGAGGCCGGCCAGACCGGTGAAGCCGTGCAGGCCGCCGAGGCCCTGGCGGCGAAGAACCCGAACGACAAGAAGGCGCAGCTGAATCTGGCCAACATGTACATGCAGGCCGACCAGATGCCCAAGGCCGCCGCGGTGATGGACAAGCTGCGCAGCAGCGGCCAGCTCACCGAAGAGCGCGAGTACAAGCAGCTGTACTCGATCTATGCCAACACCGAGAACAAGGAAAAGGACGTCATCGCGGTCATCAACGAAGGGTTGCAGAAGGGCATCCTGAAGCCGGATTACCAGGTCTACCTGGCGCTGGCCCAGTCCTACTACTACTCCGACCAGGTGCCGCAGGCGATCGATGCGTGGCAGAAGGCCGCCCCGCTGTCCAAGGACGGTGAGACCTACCTGAACCTGGCACGCGTCCTGCATGCCGAAGGTCGCGTCCCCGAGGCCAAGCAGGCCGCCCAGCAGGCGCTGGCGAAGGGCGTGAAGAACCAGGCTGATGCCAAGAAAATCATCAACCTGAAGTAAGTAGGAATAACGCCTGAACGCCTGCTCAGTTGATGCGCAGGCGCTCAGGATTGGTATAAGCTTGGAGGTTCCTGCGGTGTCATGCACCGCTGATCAGGGATTCCGCCCCCGGCATCCCGGCCCCACTATTGAGCTCTTGGCGCATGACGGAACAACTAGTCGTTCACCGGTACGAACAACCCGATGACAAGGGGCTGAGCTGGCCTCGCATCGTCGGCATCGCGTTTGTAATCGCCCTGCATCTGGCCGCCTTCATGATGCTTCTGATCCCTGCCGTGGCTCCCAAGGCCGCTGCGGAAAAGGAACGCAATGTGATGGTGACCATCGTCGACGCACCGCCGCCGCCGCCCCCGCCGCCGCCGCCGCCGCCGCCGACAGATACTCCGCCGCCGCCGGTGAAGAATCTGTCGCCGCCGAAGCCGTCGCCGGTCCCGCCGCCGCCGCAGGCGCCGGTCGTGGACGTGCCGGAACCGCGTCCGAACGATATCGTCACTCCGCCGACCCCGCCGTCGCCGCCAAGCCCGCCGGCGTCGATCGAGGCCAGCGTGGACATCTCGTCCAAGGCGATGAATCCCCCGCGTTATCCGCCGGCAGCATTCCGCGCAGGTATCCAGGGTGAAGTGATCCTGATCATTGATGTCGATGCCAGCGGCAACGTCACCAATGTCACGGTGGAAAAGTCCAGCCGTAACCGCGACCTGGACCGTGCTGCGATGGAAGCAGCACGCAAGTGGCGCTTCAACGCCGCTGAATCTGGCGGTAAGAAGACGGCAGGTCGCGTTCGCGTCCCGGTCAACTTTGCGCTGAACTGATGCGTTCGGGTGGCTTCGGGCCACCCCCGCTCCGGTTCGATTGTTTAGCTTAGCTACACCCTTTATCACCACACACAACAAAGGTAAGCGTCATGCTGCAGGAAATTTTCATCGCCGCTGCTGCCGGGGGCAATCCGTCCAACGCCCTGTCGCAGATGGGCTTCGAGCACCTGATCCACGAAATGACCACCAAGCCGGGTGATTTCGCTGTTTCCTGGGTCGTGCTGCTGACCCTGGTGATCATGTCGGCCATGTCCTGGTACTGGACCGTCATCAACATCTTCCGCGCCACCCGCCTGAAGAGCGCTGCCGATCGCGTCGTCAGCCTGTTCTGGGACACCCCGAACGCACAGGACGCCATCCGTGCGATGGAAGAGCAGCCGGCTTCGGAGCCGTTCTCGAAGATCGCCCTGGACGCTGCCCAGGCAGCTGCCCACCACCAGCGCGCTGAAGGCGGCGGTACCGGTGGCCTGGGTGAGAACCTGAGCCGTTCGGAATTCGTCGACCGCGCCCTGCGTCAGGCCGTCACCCGCGAAAGCAACAAGCTGCAGTCGGGCATGACCCTGCTGGCCACCGTCGGCGCGACCGCTCCGTTCGTCGGTCTGCTGGGTACCGTGTGGGGCATCTACGGCGCGCTGATCAAGATCGGTGCCACCGGCTCCGCTTCGATCGACGCCGTTGCCGGCCCGGTGGGTGAAGCGCTGATCATGACCGCGATCGGTCTGTTCGTCGCGATCCCAGCCGTGTTCGCCTTCAACTTCTTCAGCAAGATCAACAGCGCGACCATCAGCAAGTTCGATACCTTCGCGCACGACCTGCACGACTTCTTCGCCACCGGTTCGCGCGTCCGCTGATTGCGGCGCGCTTCCACCCGCGACGAAGCAAGTAGTCATCAAGATCTAGACGGAGCCCGTTATGGCTTTCAGTAGTGGTAACAGCGGCGGCCCCATGGCCGACATCAACGTTACGCCCCTCGTGGACGTGATGCTGGTGCTGCTGATCATCTTCATCATCACGGCGCCCCTGATGTCCCACAAGGTCAAGGTGGATCTGCCGGAAGCCAACCTGATCCAGAATCCGGATGACGCCGAAAAGCGCTCCGGTCCGATCACCCTGGCAGTCAAGGAAGACGGCTCGATCTACTGGAACGACGAAGAAATCACCAAGCAGACGCTCGAGTCGCGCTTGGCGACCGCCGCCCAGCAGACCCCGCAGCCGCCGCTGAACCTGCGTGGTGACCGCACCACCAAGATGCGCGTCATCAACGACCTGACCAAGGTCGCGCAGGAGCAGGGCATGCTGGACGTCGGCTTCGTCGCGACCAAAGAAAAGGGGCAATAAGCCATGGCATTCAGTAGTGGTGGTGGCAAGGGCCCCATGGCCGACATCAACGTCACGCCCCTCGTGGACGTGATGCTGGTGCTGCTGATCATCTTCATCGTGACCGCGCCGATCATGACCTACCCGATCGCCGTGGACCTGCCGCAGCGCGTGCTCAACCCACCGCCGCAGCTGGTCGAACCGCCGCCGCCGATCGAACTGAAGATCGACGCCAGCAACCAGGTCTCTTGGAACAACAGCCCGATCAGCACCAGCGAGCTGCAGCAGCGGATGGAACAGGAGGTCCAGCGTGACCCGACCAACCAGCCGGAACTGCGGATCGATGCAAGCCCGGATTCCGAGTACGACGTGATGGCCAAGGTTCTGGCTGCCGCGAAGAATGCTCAGATGAAGAAGATCGGCTTCGTACAGCAGTAAACGCAATACCGCAACACAACAGTCATGACGCGACTGCAGACGCCCCTGGAGACAGGGGCGTCTTTTTTTGTGCCTGCGAAGCCCGACGGGGTCAGATCCCTTTCCCTGCGCAAAAGGGATCTGACCCCCTCTGACTGCACGCGCCCGCTATGATCGGCGGATGCTCGCCCTCTTCGACTCCCTCCGCCACTGGCTTGATGGCATCGCCCACCTGGGTTCGATCCTGGCCGTGGCCTACCTGCTGTACCTGCTCGCGCTGGCGGGCTGGATCATGCTGCAGAAGCGCGAACCGGTAGCCACGCTGAGCTGGATCCTGTCGCTGGCCCTGCTGCCCTACCTCGGCCTCTTCATCTATTACCTGCTCGGTCCGCAGAAGGTGAAGCGGCAGCGCCTGCGTCGTGGCCGCGCGCGATCGGGGATGGAGCATTACAGCGACGTCTGCCCGCCCGATGCCGATTGCACCGAGCTGGCCAAGATCGCCCAGGCCACCACCGGACTGGCGCCGAGCAGTGCCACCGAAGTGACCTGGCTGGTCGATGGCGCGGCGACCTATGCCGCGCTGCTGGAAGCGGTGGCGCAGGCGCGTGACCACGTGCATCTGGAGTACTACATCTTCAATCCCGACCATGCCGGAACCGCACTGCGTGATGCCCTGGTCGAACGTGCCCGCGCCGGCGTGCAGGTGCGGCTGCTGCTCGATGCAGTGGGCTCGTCCGCGGTGCCGCGACGCTTCCTGCAGCCGCTGCTCGACGCCGGCGGTGAAGCGGTCTGGTTCCATCCCCGCCAGCTGCTGAAGCCCTTCAAGCGACCGTGGCTGAACCTGCGCACCCACCGCAAGCTGGTGATCGTCGATGGCCGCCTCGCGTTCACCGGCGGCATCAACATCACCGATGACGAGGATGAGAGCCGCAACGCCAACGCCTATCGCGACCTGCACATGCGCATCCGCGGTCACGTGGTCCGCAGCCTGCAACTGGTGTTTGCCGAGGACTGGCTCTACGCCAGCGGTCAGGACCACTCGCATTTCGACATCGCGCGGATGTGGCCGGCGGACATGCCGCTCCGCGGCGAAGGCTCGATCAACGCACAGGTGCTGGTGTCCGGCCCGGACTCGGGCTGGGAGACCATCCACCGGCTCCACGTGGCGGCCATCCAGGAAGCGCAGGAGCGCGTGTGGCTGGTCACGCCCTACTTCGTGCCGGGCGAAGCCGCGCGGATGGCGCTGACCTCGGCCGCGCTGGGGGGACTGGACGTGCGCCTGCTGGTGCCGAAGATGAGCGATTCCTGGTTCGTGACCCAGGCCGCACGGTCCTACTTCGACGAGCTGCTGCACGCCGGGGTGAAGATCTACGAGTACGGCCCCCGCATGCTGCACACCAAGGCCTTCATCGCCGACGACGACGTCTGCATCGTCGGCAGTGCCAACTTCGACCATCGCAGCTTCCGCCTGAACTTCGAACTGTCGATGATGATCAGCGACCGCGAGCGGGTGGCCGCCCTGGCGGGCCTGCTGGAGGCCGAGTTCGAGCGCGCTACCCGCGTGCACGACCAGGCCGCGGCCCGCTCGCTGTGGCTGCAACGCCTGCCCGAGGCCTTCGCGCGCCTGGCCTCGCCGCTGCTGTAAGGCGGCGCTACACTGCGGCGATCATCCGGGGAGCCTGACTATGTACTGGTTGTACCTGCTGCCGGCGCTGGGCTGTTTCGCCTTCGCGCTGAAAACCCCAAGCCCGGGGCTGATGGCGCTGGCGCTGCTGGCGGCCCTCGCCTTCCTGCTGGCCTGGGTGCGTGGCCGCTACGTGGCCCGGTTCGGTGATCTGCAGAGTGATCCCTCAACCCTGATCGATGCCGACGAGCTGCGCCGCCTGCGTGAGCAGGCCGAGGCCCGTGGCGCGGATCAACGCGACGAACACGATCCGTCCCCTCTTTCCAAGTAGTACCGTTCGATGACCCAGCTCAGTGTCAACGTCAACAAGATCGCCGTCCTGCGCAATTCGCGCGGTGGTGCCGAACCCGATGTGGTGCGTGCCGCCCAGGCCTGCCTGGATGCCGGCGCCCATGGCATCACCGTGCATCCGCGACCCGATCGACGTCATATCACCGCCGAGGACGTAATGGCGCTGTCCACGCTGACCCGCGTCCGTGGCGTCGAATTCAACATCGAAGGCAATCCCTTCGCACCGCCACGCGACGGCTACCCGGGGCTGCTGCCGCTGTGCGCGCAGACGCGTCCGGCGCAGGCCACCCTGGTGCCGGACGGCGATGGCCAGATCACCTCCGACCACGGTTTCGACTTCGAGCGCGACGGCGAGCGCCTGCGTCCGCTGGTGGCCGAGCTGAAGGCGATGGGCTGCCGGGTCAGCCTGTTCGTCGACGCCGGCAACCCGCTGCTGGAACAGGCGGCCGAGGTCGGCGCCGATCGCATCGAGCTGTACACCGGACCCTACGCCGAAGCGCACGCCGCAGGCGACGCCGCGGCGATGCTGGCGTTGTTCGCCACGGCCGCGCGCCGCGCGCAGGCCGTGGGGCTTGGCGTGAATGCCGGCCATGACCTGTCGCAGGACAACCTGCGTGACTTCCTGGCGAACGTGCCGGAGGTGCTGGAGGTCTCGATCGGGCATGCGCTGATCGGCGAGGCCCTGTATGACGGGCTGGATGCGACCGTTCGGGGCTATCTGGCGCTGCTCTGAGGTAGCGCCGGACCCTGCCCGGCGGGGCCAATACTGCTGTCGCAGCCGCTGAGACGGCAGCGGCGTAGGCTACCCACATGGGTATCGCGATCAAAGGCCGAGGGTCCAGCTCCCACCTTGCCGGGCGCTTCGAGAGCACCGTCAGCGAGGCGGTGGACGACGGCTGGGACGTGGATGAAAGCGAAGAGTTCGCGGCCCCCCGCCTGCGCACCGAGGTACGCGCTGAAACCGCGCGCAGCATCATCAGCCGCAATACCTCGCCGGACGTAGGCTTCAGCCAGTCGGTCAATCCGTATCGTGGCTGCGAGCACGGTATCAATACCCCCTGATTGTTCACCAGACAAATGGATATAGATCAATAGTTTAGCGGAGTATCAGTAAACACATCGGCTTGGCAGGAGCGCGCGCAGCAACGGCGAGCTCGCCCCTCTCGGACGAGCTGGCCCTCGCTTTTTAGCTGCGAAGAAAGTTAGAGACCTGCGGCGCGTAGCAAGGCTGACATCGACGTGCCCAGACCATCAGCCACGCGCTCCAAGGTAGCGAGAGTGACGTTCTTTTCGCCACGTTCGATCTTGCTGTAGTAGGCGCGGTGCATTTCGATGTGGTCAGCAAAGACTTCCTGGCTGACACCCAGAGCAATACGATGCGCGCGGATCACATCTGCAAGTTTCGCTTGATTCGTATGCTCGACCATACGAAGCAGCTTGTGGTCCCGGTACTTTAAAGACTACGCCTCTAAAGGTAGTCTACTTATAAGTACTAATTGCCCATCTCATGAACTTTTACCTCGTATGTCCGGAACTGGAGTTCACGCTTGAGGTTCCCTTCTCGCCCATGGGCAGGGAGCAAGTTGCAATGCAGGTGCGTCGGATGCAGGAGGAGGAAGGGCAAGCCAGGGGCTTCGAATGCCGCTTGGCAGAAGAGCTGTCAAAGCTCATCCCGCAACTCACAGATTGGGACATCAAGCCACCCACGGGTGCACAGATGGCGTACGCGACTTCGCTCTGCGCGCAGTTGGGTATTCAACTGCCTGCAGCAACACGTCGATCGCGTGCATTGATGCAAACCTTCTTGGCCGAAGCCAAAGCGCTCCACGGCCAACGTAGCTGACAAAGACTGCACAAGCCGAAGTTGTGGATAAGTTTGGGTAAAACTTTCTCGCCAGATTACCCAATGGCCTACAGCTAGCTGAATTCCAGGGTGTTGCGGTGGTTGTGGTTAGCAATAATACTAACAACCTAATCTTCCCAAGTTGTTGCCATGGAACAGGATGCTCGAAAGGCCCAAGTTCCCCTCAAAGGTAGAGGGGCAGCATCGCGTGTCGCGAGCCGTTTCGATACCACTGCAACAGTGGGAATCGACGATGGCTGGGAATCGGTCTACCAGGAGATGGAAGACGCGCCGCAGTTGAGAACTCAGGTACAGGAAGAGCGAGCGCGAACGGTGATCAGCCGCAACACATCCCCCGACGTTGGCTTCAGCGCGTCGGTAAATCCGTACCGCGGCTGCGAGCATGGGTGCGTTTACTGCTTTGCCCGCCCCTCCCATTCCTACTTGAGCCTTTCACCGGGCTTGGACTTCGAGACGCGCCTATTTGCAAAGACGAATGCCCCGGAGCGGCTCAGAGCGGAAATTAGCAAGTCGAACTACAAGTGCGCCCCAATTGCTCTGGGAATAAACACAGACGGCTATCAGCCGATTGAAAGGAACTACCAAATTACACGCCAATGCCTTGAGGTGCTTGCTGATGCCAAGCATCCGGTGAGCTTCGTCACCAAGAGCGCGCTGATCACCAAGGACATCGAACTGCTGGCGTCGATGGCCAAGGACAGGTTGGTTACGGTCTACTTCTCGGTCACTACGCTCGACAGGAAGCTATCGGCAAAGCTGGAACCGCGAGCTGCCGCTCCCCACGCCAGGCTGCGAGCAATGAATCAGCTGCACGATGCAGGGGTCCCGGTTGGGGTTCTGATCGCGCCTGTCATACCCATGATCACGGACCATGACCTAGAAGCTATCCTTCAGGCCGCTCACGAACACGGTGCCCGGGCCGCTGGCTACGTGCTTCTCCGGTTACCTAACGAGATCAAAGAGATCTGGAGAGAATGGCTCGAGCTGCACTACCCTGATCGGGCCGCGCACGTGCTTAGCTTGATGCGACAGATGCATGGCGGGAAGGAGTACGACGCCAGCTTCGGCACCAGAATGTCCGGAACTGGACCGGTGGCGGACTTGATCCGTAAGCGATTTGAAAAAAAGTATCGTGAGCTCGGTTTCACAAGGCTGCCTGCACTAGCCACTCATCTGTTTCAACCTCCCCAGGAGAAGTCGCCACAAGGTCAACTTTTCTAACCAGACGGAAAGCGTGGTAGCAGCAGTTACGAGCGAAGGATCCAGTCGGAGCGGTGCTTACAGGGACAAGGAGTAACAGGCTCCCGAGTGCTGATACCATCTCCCCGAAACTGAACTAGCCCTTCCTGCGTAGTAAGCTCAGACGGCTCTCTAAACGTATTTGGTTATCCCGCTTCCTCATGACAAGGACTAGCGTATGCCCAAGCAAGTGAGAGGTTTATCAGTCTACCGAAGTACGATTGAGCGATTGCCACAATTTCGTCTCCTTAGCAGCCCACTCACAGAGGACCAGGCGGCGATGCTGGGATTTGACGGCGTTCCGCTAGCGGGTGCTTCCATTGTGCCAAGCGCCGAAGGACCCGCGACGTTCTTCAATGCCCGGGGCAAAGAGATCGTCAGAAAGGACCTTCCGATGATCACCAAGTCTCGATCGATCAACACGTCGTGGAAGGACTGGCACGGGCAAACCCACCACGGCACTCAGACGAGATCTTACGAAACCTATCCCCGGGAACACATTGCACCACCTGGTGAATTCCTCACCGCCGTGGAGACAGACGGTGGTATCGCAATGGCTACGAGGATCATTGATCGGACGGAGCCAGAAGAGAGCATTGCAAATCTCCTCAACCTCTACCTGGAATGCTTCCCACACTTTGAAATCGTTGACCCGAACCTTGCGGTGCCAGTCAGGGTCGAGAAGGTCACCTGGCGCATTCTTCCTCCTGGGAAGTTCCCGTTCGATCGAGCGATGCAGGTGCTGGATAACTATCTGGAGCAGCTTACCGAAAGCGATCGCGCAGCCGCTAGACAGCGCATCCGGACCATCACTCGTCACGAGCCAGACTTTATGGCAGTAGGACTAGGCGGTTTCAGTGAGTACATCGTCTTCGGGTTCACGCGAAAGAGTCGGTACGTGTTCGAGAGCCCGGAGACAGGCAACGCCACCTACATCTTCAGGAACGAATGGGAGGAGGTGTCTCAGCTCACCAAGCGCCAGATCCTCCAAGAGCAGCTACAGGAGGCCCGGATTATCCACACCTCTCGTTGGGCTATAGAAGTCTCAGAAGCAATCCAGCGGAAGTGAGTGGTCGCGGAATGCTCCAGGATGCGTAAACCGAACCAGCATAATTCGCTCTACGCAGTAGGCAGTCACCTAACGACACGATTACTCTGGGTCGAAAGATCCCAACAGGAACTCCTTATGAAGCCAACCATCCTGGCGTTGGACCTCGAAGGTACGCTCATCTCGAACGCAGTCAGTCAGATCCCTCGCCCAGGCCTATATAGGTTCCTTGAGGACGTCCGATCTCAGTTCGAGGAACTTGTGCTGTTCACCACGGTTCCCGAAGCACTCGCCCGAAGCATTGCGGGACTGCTGGCTACGGAAGGCAGTGTACCGGTATGGTTTTCCGGACTTCGCTACATCCATTGGTCTGGAAAGACAAAGGATCTCTCCTATGTCTCCCCCCACTTGGGCGACGCCCTTCTGCTGGATGACCACGGCCCATACGTGCATGACGGCCAAGAGAGCCTATGGGTTGAGATACCGTTGTTTGGCTCTCCGTACTCGGCGGACGACGACGGGTTGCAGATCGCAACTGCACGCCTGACTGATCGCATCATGCAACTGGAGAGTGCATTCAACCCGGCCCGCAGGACCGAAGGCTAGCTTCAATGACAGCGTCGTCTCGATGGCGCTTCGCAAGAGCACACATGTACGGATGGTTCTCTTCCAAAAATGGAACAGATACGGACCACCATGCGAACAAGCCTCAAGTAGGTCTTCCATAGGGTTCGTCTTGGAGACGCCGGAGACGGCAATCGAGAGGCCGCTCTCAGTGGAGGTGCTGCAGGCCTTCTACGGCACCCCTATCTGCGCCGTCAGAAACTAATGTGGAAGCGCCGCACGCACACGTCGTTCCAGCCGATACGATTCGCCGAAGGATGCGCAGTAGCAGGCGCGTCGTCTCCGATCTGCTCATGCCAACTCACTGCCAGCGCGCTTCGGTAGCCATAGACCGCGTGCTATCGACTGCAGGGTCAAGCGGACCCCCAAGTTGGTAGCGAAAGCGAAAATCTCGAGTACGCGATGACCGAATCCGCTGGGCTTTTGCGCACTTCGCCCCCGCTAAAGTTTGGGCTGTCCTTCACATCAAGCGTACCAGAAGGCTCACGATCAGGCGTAAACCACTGAATCAATGACAGTAAAAAACAGATCTGATTCTCATTCCATTTGTTAATGTACCGTAAGGCTCACGCGCCAGAAAATTTTTCGCGTACCTGATAGCTTTCGGCGCCATGGCCTACGACGTCGAAATCTGCACCGCGCATGCGATCACTTCACCAGCGACGGTGACAACGGGTGAGCAAGGCGTGCCCTTGCCCGAGGGCTTCTGCTTTCTAATCAGCAGGTCGGACGGATCACTCGTTCAGCCTGCTTTTGAGTTCTTTGCAGATTCTCATCTCACCATTGACCGGAATCCAAAGCTTGCATGCAGCAAGAATACGACGGCAGCAATAGCGGCTGACCTCACCGACTTCCATCACTTTTTGGACGCAAGGAAAAAGCGCGTCTCGGATGTAGACGAGCAGCTCCTCAAAGCCTACGCGGACACATTGACGGACCTGGACTCCGCGGTGACCCTCGAGAAATTTGCCGCCGCGACCATCCACCGAAGATGGTCGACCGTGACTAAGCTAGTCGCCTTCTGTGTGAAACGGGGCTATCTAAGGAAGCCGCCAGCGCTGCTGAGCAAGCAGACAAAGCGAGGAACTGTTCAAGTTCTCGATGTTGACGTGAATCTGCCCGGGCTGAACGACGCTGACGAGCTCATTACTGCGCTGCATCCCGAGACGGTCGTAGGCGTTCTCGACGAACTAGGCCCTAAACCCGTGGTCGAAAGAAACGGTCTCGTTGAACTGGCGCTCGCGACCACGGCGCAGCGATTGATGGCTGAGCTGTGCTACCACGCCGGGTTGAGGCGGTCTGAAGTGTGCGATCTGCATGCGATCACCGTCCTTAAGACGCGCACCGAAGGGCGCGATCCGCTTTCCGCAGTTGCCATCCCAGTGGTCGGAAAGGGCAACAAGAAGCGCAATGTTCCCGTACCAGTTTGGCTCCTAGAGGCGCTGAAATGCTATGCCAAGGGTACTCGGCAGGCCCTCATTGACCTCCGACTGCGGTACCGCAAGCTGGAGGATCACGGCGCACTATTCGTTCTCGACGTAAACGACCGCAGGCATGCGGGTAGTCCGATAACTCCCCAGACGTTCGATCGCCATTTCGCTCTCGCCAAAGACAGGTTGCTTAAGCGCCTTTCCAAAGAGCCCGACCTGGCGCGCTATGAATCAACGCAGCGAGAGCGGATAACCATCCACGCGCTTCGGCACACATTCGCCCTGTACACGTACATGGAGAAGCGCGCAAACGGCGACATGGATGCGATCAAGTATGTTCAGTCAGTACTAGGGCACAGCCTCAGGGAGACGACCGAGTCCATCTACCTGAGAAGCGCGAATGCCTTCGAGAGCGAAATCAGGGAGTCCATCAGGCTGCACATTGAAGGTCAATCGTTTATGCAACTAGGCGTAGCGGGCGGATCGGCTTGAGCGCAGAGTTCCCCCGTTAATGGACGAGCATGACCTCACACGCAAACGACCAACCCACGCAGAAAGAATCGAATACGGAGGAGAGCAAAACGTGGCAGGAAGAAGGACCGCTCAACTCCGGCACGCCTTGGGAGATGAGGACAAGGTCAGCGCAACGAAGAAATGGGATGTACGCGAGACCGCTGATCGCCTGGAAGCGGCGTTCAGACGCGCCGGCGACCAACGCGACAACATCGTCAACCTCAGCCGGTGGAAGAGCATAGGTGCAGCCGCACCGATCTTCGCCGAAGCGTTCTGCAGAGCCCACAAAAATAGCAGAGAGACAAGTAGATCCTCTTCAGCTAACAACATGGTGAGTGGCCTGGGGCAGTACCTAGCCGCAACAAGAGTGGAGATAAACGGTCCAGATGACGTTCCGATGGACCTGGGCGAATCGTTCCTAACCTATCTGAAAGGAAAGGATGCCACGCACCCGATCACGCTCGCGGTGCAGACACAGCGTCACTACTACGGGACCTTCAAGAAGGTCGTCCTTGCGCTGCACGAGATGGACCCATGCTGGCAGGTGATCCGTATTCCCACAAAGCCGTTCGCAGGCCTGCCACGTAAGAGCAATCCTAAAGAGCTTGACCGTGCGGCTTGGGCCAACGTCATGAAGGCCGCTGTTGAAGAATGCATCTCTACAATGGATGAAGTATGGCCGCTTCTGGACAGGGTACACAGTGCTATTGCTAAGAAGAGTAAGGGCGACGCTGTATCGCTAAGCGACCCGGCGGAGGCAATTGCGCAGATCCTGGCAAACTTTGACGGTCACTTTCCTCGCCAAGCGGAGGTTCGCCAGCTCCCTGGGGTAGGAAAGATCAGTGAAAGTGAGTACTTCCGCCTGAGGAGGCTTGCGCACCCCATCGGTGGTGATCTCATCCCATTCTTCCTGGTACTGGCCATGCACTCGGGGTTCAACGAGCAGCCACTTAGAACACTCACTCTGGATGGCATATCTGAGCACTACCCGCTTGGACGGAAACGTACGGTGATCAAGTCATCCAAGCACAGGGCTGGGGAGAGCGATCAGGGGGCACCACAGCGAGCGGCCTTCCCCGCCAGCGATCACCCGCTAGCCCCGGAAAGATTGATACGTTTCGTCATAGCTTGGACCAGACGAATCAGAGACTACGCTGATGGCGAGCTTGCCAATGACTTCTTCCTGCACGCAGTATCCGAAGGTGGGCGCCACAAGCGCCGAGGAATGCTCATCGATTCCTACTCATGCAGAACCGACGATGTAAACACGCGCGTGACCGGTTACATCACGCTGTTCTGCAAACGAAGGGGGCTCAAGTACTCCGGCTCACGCGCAAATAGGCTTGCGTTCTCTGAAGTGGTTGATGGACTGACCGACGGCGACGCCTTCGAGCTCCGAGCAATGCTGGGCCATCGGCTGCTGTCAACTGGTCAAGACAGCTATCAGACAACCACGATGCAGCGTCGGCAAAAGGAACAGATGGCAGGAGCCATGGCGGCCCAGGAGCGCTGGGTGACTTCAAATGGAAATATTGATACGCGCTCAACCCGGAGTGACCGTGAGCATACGGCAGCCACGCAGGGCTTCTGCTGCGCAGATCCATTCCAAAGTCCGCAACCGGGTCAGCGCCCGGGCAAACTCTGCACCAGCTATGGAGCTTGCCCTGCGTGCCCGCTCGCAGTAGCTGACTCAAACGAAGCCTACGCGCTCGCCCGCTTCCTTCAACTGCAGGAGCTATACGAAGAAGCTAGGGCAGAGCTTGGCAGCGAGATATGGCGGCGAAAGTTCGAGAACGCTTACCTAGCGATCCGCGACTCATGGATTCCCGCTGTGAGCACAAATGCGAATCGACAAGCAGCGGCGATGATCATGCTGACGTCGCTCCCCACACTTGAATAGTTCGGACCGCAGCGTTAGCAGAGCGTCCACTCTAGAGGTAAGGCTATGCCTGCAGTAAGAAAGATCAGATCAGCGCAGGCGGCAACCCTGCACCCTTCATTCCAGGTGGACTATGACAGTAATGTCTGGACGTTCGCTCAAACCACTGTCGGCCAACAGAGGGAGTTCGTCACCGTTGATTGGGCAATCCCGGTTGCGCGCGGGGAATTACTCACAGACTACAAACACAGGGGACTGCTGGATGAACTGAAGTGCTACCTCAAGACCTCCATCGTCGATGACACGGTACGCATGACGGTTGGATCTATTCCTTCTACCTACATGGGCGTGAGGGAGCTGGTGAAGTTCATGGGGGAGCGGGAAATCCGCACGCTTTTCGACATATCCACAGCTGTGAGTTGGGAGTATGTCGAAGGTCTCGAAGAGCAATACATCATGGCCGGAGGTGATGTCGGTCGAGATAGAGCGTGGACGCATTCCACTGCCTACAAGCTTATTCACCCACTTACACAGATCTACGAGCTCGCGGACAGCTTGCGCGCCAGAGGTGGACAAGCACCCTGCGAAGCACCGTTTGATGGAAGAAAAACCTATGACGTTGTGACCGGGCCGCTTGGGCTCGCTCGAACGGGTGGATTGCTGCCTATCCCGGACGAGATCTCGGTGCCAATCCTCACCTACGCATATGAATGGATCGAACACGGCTCGGAAGATGTGATCAGACTTCAGGCCGAGATCATCCCGATGCTCATCGACGCAAGGAGCGCGAAGGGACCAAGACGAATCATATGTCTTCGTGAGATCAAACGGCACATCGAGGAGTTCCAGATGAGTCCGATCCCTGGAACACTAACGCCTTGGCATGAGCCGCTGCTCGCAACGGATCGGATTGATGACGCTGGGGACGAGCGCGAAATTAGCGGAACTCAGGCCCTCAGACGCCTAATCCTGATGACTCAAAGCGCATGTAGTACGTTGCTGCAGGCATGCACTGGGATTCGAGCTCATGAGCTGATAGGCCTATCCTTGGACCACGATCCGACGCTGCAGCACGGTGTGATCAAGTCAGTGACTTCTCTAGACGGACTGATGGAGGTCTTCTCCATCTGCGGCATTTCAGCCAAAAGGGAAGCGACTCGCCATGAGTGGACAGCCGGACTGCGTCCGCTGGGTACAAAGCACATGCCGATTGTTCTGAAGTCCATCGAAGTGTTGGTTCGGCTAATGGAGCCTTGGAGAGCTCTTTCTGGCAGCAGCACGCTGATGCTCAGCTTCTCCCACGCCAAGTCCCTTCCATCCGGTGCTGATGGAGTTGGCCGAATGACAGCCAACCGAAACTCTCTCCTGCAGCGCGAGTTCGCCGTGGAGGCCCTCACTAAGAAGCGTGGAATCGAGATGACGCAAGCTATCTACGAGGTGAGATCCCTCCGCCCACAGCGATGGAGGATCACCTTTGCGCACTACGTCTTCCGATCCAAGCCGGAGCTTATGCCTGCACTTCGGACCCACTTCCGTCACATGAGCGAGCAGATCACGGATCAAGGGTACATCGGCAACGACGCAGCGCTGCTCGAGAATCTGGAAGGAGAGAGAGTCATGGAGACCTCCAGGTTCCTCGTTCAAATCACTCTTGGCAAGCCGATCGGGGGGGGACCGGCACAGCGGCTTCTCATGCAGCATGCCGAATCAATGGCCAAGGCACTGTCAGTGATGGACGGAGAAACACTGATTGATAAGGCCGTAGCATACGTGAAGCTCACCGACCTGCGGATATGGACAGGGACGTACGCGAGTTGTCTGATCGATATGGTGCCTGATCGCTCCAGCTGCAATCCACACGCAAGCCTGCTCACCGTCCGCGCCTCGCCAGACTTCGGCGTACGATCGCCCGGCCTGTGTGCGGGGTGCAAGTGCTGCATCATCCTCCCAGAGCATCGGGACTTCTGGGAGGATCGACTTCTGAAGAATCAGACCATTGTCCAAGCAGATCGGATCAACTCTAAAGACCAGCGATCAAAGATTGCCATGAGTCGTATCGTTCAGAGTCGAGCAGTTCTGAAGATGATATCTAAGGCTACCGGGGACGCCTCCGATCGTTCCGGCGGAAGTTGACGACATTGGCCGCTTCATCCCTGTTGGCACTTCTCTTCTGAAGCCGGGACACTGCGAGCTGAAGGGAAGCGTTGTGGATATTTGTCTTGTACACCAGAGCCTTCAACCTTGCATTCTCGGCTCTGAGCTTGGCGAGCTCTTCAGTCACTGAGCCGCGCTTCTCCTCCTCAGCTAGTTCTTGAATTTTGAGCCAGACATGCCCCAGTCGAGCGTGCCTTGATCCAAAGCTTCCTCTATTTACGCCCGCCTCCGCCGCGACCGAGGTTGGCGTGATGATCCGGTGACCTGCGGCCATCTTTGCTTTCAACAATTCATTGGTTGGGCGTCGCTTCACCAGACGGTCAAGAGCGGCCAACGCTTTGTCCTCTACTGAGTAGGGTCTGCTCATGCTGCTTTCCGATGATTCGTCGTAGCCAGTACATAGCCTACGCCACATGCGCCGCCGAATCAGCTGGGTGGAATCCGTCATCTCAGGGTCTGCTGAAAACAGCGACTACCAAACTCCAGAAGCTGATAAGGGTCGCGTTCGCTACTCTATCCTCGACGTTCTGTTTCGGCTTGTAGTAGGCATCCTCCAGGATCCTACGCAACTAGGTTCCCAATACACCATGTTCAGCACGTAGATGCTTTGATTGTCAGCTCTAACACAACAGGGAAGCGCTTACCGTGTCCATGAAGGTAAAGGTTGCATTAGTTACTGGCGGCCGCTCTGGCATTGGATTGACGATCGCACAAAGGTTCTCAGTAGACGGTGCTCGCGTCTTCACCGCCCTGCGTCGTGCAGACATCGTGTTTGAAGGCATTGAAGCGGATTTCTCGGATCCAGCCTCTGCGCAACGCGCCGTCTCAACCGTGACTGATTTGCTTCTCGCCCCTGAGGGCTATTGATTTTGGAGAGAGCAGGTGAGCAGGACAAGTATCTCCCATCCACTGCAGATTGCTACCTTGCCCGTCGGTACGAACGGCGGTGGGATCGGCGTCACCTTTGCACCAGGAAAGCATCAGGACGTTGCAATGACTGGGTCTTGGGCTCGGGACCTGGACGTCGATCTAGCTTCGATCGTCGCGTGGGGAGCACAGCATCTGATCACGTTGATTGAGCCGTGGGAGTTCGAGGAGCTGCAAATCACCTCTTTGGCGGAACGTGCCAGAGCGCACGGCTTGATGTGGCACGGCCTGCCAATTACGGATGGTGCGGTACCTGATGCGCGACTGCTTGAGCCATGGCGATCCCTAGGGCCACAGTTCGCGGCCAAGCTCTTGTCCGGAACCAGGATCGTGGTGCACTGCAAAGGCGGTTTGGGTCGGGCCGGCACAGTGGCGTCGATGCTCCTCATTGAAACAGGCTGCGCTTCAGACGGCATCGATGCAATTGCTAAAGTGCGCTCAGTGCGGCCCGGCGCGGTGGAGACAATGGAGCAGGAAGAATTCATCCTGAGCTGGTCTGGTCGCCCAGGCCAAAGCCTGAGCTAGCCGCAATGCACCGCGACCCGACACCAACTCCGCTTGGGAGGATATTCTGGCCAAGATGGCACCGTACCGATACATGATTGGCATGTGTCCCTGAAAGCATGCTTGCACCGAGCTGAGCCCAACCCGCGCTCTCAATACTGAGGAGCGGGAAGCCAGATAGGAACAAGATTGCTCGTCGCCAATCATCCAGCTTCGTCCCTAGAGTTTGCGAGACAGCCCGATCGCCCAATTTGATGTAACGCAGGGGATGCGCTATCCCTCGTGAAACCTGTGACGTTGCATAACGGCATTCAAGTCGTTGAACATCGCGTCGGTCACACCAAACTCACTGATATAGCGGCCGAGATGGCAGACATAGAAGGTATAGCTGCCCTTCTCGCTCAATGGTATGTACAGGATGCCCGCCCGCCTAATGTGCTTTGAGTACTCATCAAAGTGCGGATGTACGATCCTAAACTTTTTAGGATCACTGGGGTAATTCACCGGCACATAACCCTTGACCGGTGGGTCGACATGGACCTCCCTGTTTCTCTTGTACTCATTACAATCAGGGCAGCAGACGCACAGGTTGAGTGGCTCAAACATGTACCCTACGTACGTCGCCTTGGGAGCGATGTGCTCGACGGTAGAGCCCGCAGCCGACCTGACCGACAGGAGGTTCAGGCAATACGGACACACGAAGCGCTGTACGCGTCGGTAATGATCTCGCACATCGACACGAACCGGCTCAAGGCTGGCATCGGACCACTTCGTGTGATCGTACTGGGGGTGCGCACGTATGGCATCTATTCTATTGAGCGCATCCGCGCTAAAGACGACGGGTTCGTCAATCATGCCCGCTCCTCCTTGAGAAGCGCTGAGAGTGAGTCGATCAACGAGATAAGCTTGTCACTGGGGTCAAGCTTGTTGCGCACTTGGAAAAGCCATTCCATCTCCCCCTTCATTTCGCGGGTAAGCGGGCGACCAACGCGCACCTGGGCGATCAGGTTGAAGCACACCCTTGAGATGTACTCATTCATCATGCCAGGCGCGTCGAAGAGTTCCGCTAGCTGGAAGTCTGCAGAGCGGCGCTGGAACTGCGACGCAGGATAGAGCTTCCCCTTGCGCAGGTGATAGATGAAGGATCCGGGACCATTCAGCCTCGCGATGATTTGGGGGGAGTGCGTGGCGATCACAAACTGGCAGCCGCTATAAGGCGAAAAAGCAGACTGCAGGAGGGCCATGAAGCGCTCTTGCCATTCCGGATGGAGACTAATCTCGGGCTCGTCGATCAGAACCAGAGAGTTGTCTTGAATGTGCCCTGCGATACCTAGCATGAGTACAAGCAAGCACTGCTCGCCAGAACTTGCGCGCTTAAGGCTGAAAGGCGGGTGTCCAAGCTTCTCTACCTCAATATCCATCAATCGAAGCAAGTTATCGTCGAACAGCCGCAGATATGCCCCAAGGCGCTTACGCCCTAGCCGAGTGCCGCCAAGGGTCGCGACGTTGCTGCGAAAGTCCACCTCCAGACGCAATGCGCCAGGCGTATCCATCAAATCAGAAGCAATGTCGAGGTCTTTCAAGACTGCCGATAGACCATCGGTGGCCTCAATAATGGACGCGACGCGGCGATCGAAGCTGTACCTAAATTGCCCAGACCTGAAGGATGACTTTTCGACGCTATGACGGTTCGATGAACCGTCCACCCTTGAACGTTCAAACTGAGGCTTCAGTACAAAGGTGAACACTGGAGAGAAATTCAGCGATTCCAGGACACCTAGTAGGTTCAAGCTAGGCGGGGTCTCAGCCAGCTTCGATAGCAATCCCCGAGCTGCGGAGGACAGCAGCGACACGGCTGATGATGAGCCGTACATGCCCTCTCCACGCATCCCAACGTAGCGGTAGTTCTTCTGCGCCTTTGCACTCCGCCTTGGCGGCGCTGGAAACTTGTCGAAGGGACTCGTTGAAGCCGCAACGACCACAGGATGTGGGGGATGACTAAATTGCCCAGTGCCGATTGGGCCGTAATACTCGCTAATCCGAAGCCGCGCAATATCCGACAACAGCCGGCTTTTTCCAACTCCGTTCTCTCCCACAACAACTGTATATGTGTTATCCCTTGGGCTGACTTTAGCCTCGTCTACCAGACGCACCAGCTGACCATCATGGTAGATATTGATCACTCGTTCCATTGGAGGCTCTCCCTGTCTATAGGAAGAATGTTGGCAGATACTGGTTAGCTATCCAAGGTCATGGTCCCTGCGGCCTAGGACGCTCCCATTCCGGCGATGGGAGATCTCGGCAGAGAAGTGCAGGGCCTTCCTGGCCCAGAGCTAGCGCCACCCATCGCCGCTCCTTGACCGATCTCCCCACGGAAGGCTGACAGGTAAGATCCGGGCTGACACCGAACGCTTGGGCCGTGCCCTTAGGCCCAAAAGCTCGTGCGCCCTACCTAAATGTGCCTTCGGGAAGGCATAATCTGGCGGGAGAGGTAAATATCAACCGCCTGCCAATCTAGTTGACCGGGGAGAAGGAAGTGTCTGCAAAAGGAGGACTGCTGAGATGGCTCGGAGCCTTCATAGCTTTCGATATGGCGCTGCTAACCTACGTCTTGATTCCCGATTGGCGTTGGGGTGCTGCCGACCCGAAGATGATCATAGGTGGGCTAACGACAGTACTTTCCCCTCCAATGCTCTACATGATGACCTCAATTCTCTCGCCAGACATGAAGGCTGCACTCGTCTTCTGGAGAACCAAGCATCACTTGCCTGGCTATTCGGCATTCTCCAGGCACCTAAGAGAAGACTCGAGAATAGACGGTGAAGCAGTTGCGGCGCGGCGGGGTCCTCTTCCGTCAGACCCGGATGAACAGCAGCGCCTGTGGTACAAAATTTACCGCGACCATCGCAATGACGAGGCAGTTCTTGATGCCAATCGTCGCTTTCTCACTTTTCGGGATCTGGCAGTAGTGTCACTCCCGGTTACCGTGGTGGCCCCCATCGCGCTCACGTTCTTCGATCTCGGCTTCGCACGAGGCCCCGTGGCCGCAATCTTCTGCCTGCAATACCTTGGCGCAAGTGTCGTCGCGCGCGTAGCGGGCGTACGTCTGGTTCGAACTGTTCTGGCGATAGAGGGCGCGCAGCCAGGTTCCGCTGCTCCCGGTTCGGCATGACTGGCCCTTTACTAGAAATCCGGCCGCACAATTGAGGGAAGGTAGGCAGCTAGTTCGGTGCGGTTTGCAAGGACAATCTGCTGCGATCTTGCCGCTTCGTTCTCTTGTTCTTTAAGACCCAAGCGTGCCAACAAGTAATAGCCCATTGCTTGTCTGCACTTCAGCTTCAATTTGCCTTCTGACATGCCGTAGTCAAGTTCAATCACTCGCCGCGCGCCCTCCGAGAGAGCAGGGTTTGGTGCTATCTCAATATCGATCACGCGGTTCCATTGTACGTCGCCACTGATCGTGGCTTGAGCGTCTCCAGATGGCTTCGCCAGCAAGATTCGCGCAAAGAGGAAGTCACGGTAGTCGTTGCGCAAGTGACAGTAGGCTCGGATGTGCCATCGGAATCCGTCGTAGGCCAATGCCAAGGGTGAGACGCACCTTACATCTGGCTCAGCACGTGCCATGGTCTGGTAGGTGATCTCCAGAGCTCTGCCGGACTGAATTGCAGACAAGGTCTCCCGTAGTAGCGAGACATCGACCCGGCGGCTAGGGAAGCTCACGATCTCTGAAGGCGGCGGGTTACCCAAGAAGCTCAAATCGGGACTCAGCAAGCCGGTAGTGATCGCATGCAGTTCCGCCAGATAGCGGGCGCTCGATCCTTCGGTGAAGATCGGCGCATATGTCGGCATCGCCACATAGGCACGCTCCTTGGCGTCGTACTTCGCATTCAGCGGGGCGCGTGCGGCGTATTCAGCAAAGTCCAGAGTCGCCTGAGGGGGTGAGATCTTGAAGAACTCCACTAGGTCAGAACGATTGACCTTACCTGCCCACAAGAGCCGAGAGTCAATGAATTCTAGCCGGCGTGCCTGACCCCAGCGCTCTTTGCGGGCGGACACATCCTTTAAGTCATTGAATTTGTTAGGCATGTGAGAATCTTCCAAAAATATCCACTACTTTTTATGACCTCATAGTTTTTCGTAGTATAGTGCGTCTGAAGGCCACGGGGTGGTCAACACGATGAGGCGCAACTCGAATGAGCAACATCACGTTCTTCCCGGTCGACTGCGGTGACATGACCCTGATCCGCCTCGCGGATGCTGCGGTCAGTTCTATCCTTATTGACGTTAACATCCGCGCGGCGGCGGACGATGCTGACGACACTTCTGTACGTGATGTGGCTTCGGACCTGCGGGGCAGGCTGCAGCGGGATGGATTTGGCCGGCCCTATGTCGACGTCTTCATGTTGAGTCACCCTGATCAAGACCATTGTCTCGGTCTGGCCCGTCACTTCTACCTGGGCCCAATCGAGAACTATCCTGATGACAACAAGGCGGACAACGACAAGCGGATAGTCATCCGGGAAATCTGGTCGTCTCCGTTGGTTTTCCGCCGTCGTTCAAAGGACCATGTTCTCTGCGACGACGCATTGGCTTTTAATCGCGAGGCTAAGCGGCGGGTAACGCAGTTCCGCCATGGTCTAGGGAACAAGGACGGCGAGCGCGTACTTCTGATGGGTGAGGACGTTGACGGCAAGACGGATGATCTCGCCCCGATCGTCATCCAGCCTGGTACTACCTTCAACCGTATCAATGGGGCTAGTAGCTCCTACTTTGAGGCAACGCTGCTCGCGCCAATCCTCTGCGATGACCCGGACATTGTTGAGGAGCTGAAGAAGAACAATTCCAGCATCGTCATCAACTTCGCCTTGGACTCTGTCGAGGCCGGACGGCCGCGCTGCAAATTCTTGTCTGGCGGTGATGCGGAAGTTTACGTATGGGAGCTTCTCTGGGCTGAGTATGGCAAGAGTGGAGAGCTGCAGTACGACCTTCTTCAGGCACCGCACCATTGCTCGTGGCATTCGCTGTCATGGGATAGCTGGTCCGAAAAGGGCGAAAAGGCCCAAGTGTCACCTGAAGCGCGAGCTGCCCTAGGTCAGGCGAAGACAGGTGCGGTGATTGTGGCTAGCTCAAAGCGGATCCTGGATGACAAGAATGATCCGCCGTGTATTCGCGCTAAGACGGAGTACGAGAGCATCCTGGCTACTGTGGGCGGAAAATTCATGTGCACCGGAGAGTATCCGCACCATTGGGAGCAGGCTCCGCTGGATCTCCAGGTTTCATTCGGAGGTGTCCGAGTCAGGAAGGCAGGCGCAGGCTCTTCTACGGTAGCGGCACTGGCTGCCGCGCCGCGCGCGGGCAGCCCTCAGTGACTTCAGATTTTCTCGACTGGGGGGTCAGCATCCCCAAAGATGAGCCTGATCCATTCCGCGATGGCCGCATGCGGGCCCTCCTCAGGGCCTGCAATGCACACGCGGATATCAATGTTGTGGAGCTGAGACGGCTTGAACACCCATTCGTTGCAGAGATCATAGTGGCCGATGTTGGTGATGGCGCCGTGTCCCCTGGGAACGACGCAGGGATTCACCGCATCGAACGAATTGCACTTCTCTACCGAACTGGTGCCCGATTCCCATTCGAAGCTCGACCTCTCAGGAAGAGCTTCCCGAGAGCGCTGCATCAGTACTCTACGGGTGACCAAGGACCGCCGTCGCTCTGCATTATGGAGGGAGACTGGGAGCTTGCGGAACATAGGTTCACGCCAGAAGCGCTACTCGAGACCCTTCTAGCTTGGCTGGAAAAGACGGCAGATGGGACGATTCATGGGGCCGACCGCGGCTTGGAACCCGTCTTCTACAGCCTTGGGCAGTGCCTAATGCTTCCGCCGGACTTTGCGGAGGCTTTGAGCGATCCGTCCAAGGAGCTCGCTTTTGTGGACGCGTGGGAGTGGGAACGCGGAGTGACATATCGCACGCGCATTGTCGCGTCTGCTTCTCCGGCACGGGCGCCGCATCGCATACTCATCATGGATGCCGCCCCAATCGCGCACCTGCCACTCTCCTCGCCGCCGTCATCGCTTGGCAGCCTTGAAGAGCTGCTTGTAGCTAAGGGAAGCTCGCTGATGCCGGGACTGGCCAAATCAGTTCAAGAGGCTTTCCGGCGATGCTGCAACGCCAACATCCAGCCGGGTCAGGGGCGAATCATCTTGATCGTTCGTCTTCCGCGGCTACGAGACGGTGAAGTGGTGAGCATCGACTCGATGGGCTTCAGAATCGACTGTGACCTGGTCGCGCTAGGATTAAAAATACAGGCACTTGGCCGGTACGGAGAGAACGATACAGTCCAGCCAGTCCTTATACTTGGAGAAGGACCGAGGTGGCCAGAGAAGGGTTGGCAAGATATCGAAGTGCTGCACATCGACGTCAGCCGCAGTCTGGATCGAGACGAGGCGAAGCGATGGTCGGGAATTGAAGACGGTGAGTTCCGCGGCGTAATTGCAGGAGTGGGCGCCCTGGGAAGTGCCCTTATCGATATATGGTCACGCTCCGCATGGGGTCACTGGGACTACATCGATCCCGACGTTCTAGCTCAGCACAACGTCGTCCGGCATGTCGGCACCCAAGATCAGGTTGGGTTGCCAAAAGTCGAAGTAGCCAAACGCCATGCGCGGCGGACGCTCGGGTTTGCCGACCCAGATGTGAAAGCGTTGCAGAACCGGGCCTCGGACCTTGATACAGAGGCGGTACATGCGTGCCTGAAGCGTGGCGATCTCCTCATCGATGCATCAACAACCATCCAGGTAACTAGGTCGTGGTCTGGAGCGGACCTACCTCGAGGTATGGCAACCTTCTTGACGCCGTCGGGAGATGGCTGCGTGCTTCTTGCTGAGGACAGCTCGCGGGAAATCAGAGGCGCATCGCTTGAGGCCCAGTACTACAGGGCGATCATCCAGCAAGATTGGGGAGCAGTGCACCTCGAAGCAAAGGGTCGCCCACTTCGAAGTGGGGCGGGCTGTCGCGATGTCTCTGTAGTCCTAGGCTACGACCAGGTGTTGCGAAGTGCATCATTACTTGCAGGGCAGATCAGGAATAGGTCAATGCTTTCCGGTGCAAGTATCGATGTATGGGAGTCTTCGAGCGACGGCAGCATTCGTCACATTGAGGTGGCAGCCAGACGAACCTTTTCGAAAAAGGTAGGAGACTGGGAGATTATCTGGGACGAAGGTCTCTGCGAACAACTCCTAGGGGAACGAGCCAACTCGCTTCCACTCGAAACCGGAGGAATCCTTCTGGGCGTCGTCGATTTCAAGCTCAACACAATCCATCTCGTGGACGGCCGTTCCGCACCAAAGGACAGTGTGTCAACTGAGGCGGACTTCCAGTGCGGTAGCTGCGGCGTGCAGGAAGACATTACTGAGGCCCAGCGTCGAACAGCCGGTATGGTGCTTTGGATAGGTGCTTGGCACTCGCATCCCCAGGGTGTGAAGGCAGTTCCAAGCATCCAGGATCAGGAACTTCTGTCACATCTCTGCACAAGGCTGGGTGCGCACGGACTACCAGCGGTGATGCTCATAGCGGGCGAGAACGGCATCGACGTTTTCCTGCAAGCGAAAGGGAGTTAGCTCGCTTAACACGCAGACGAGTTGCCGAGCGGTTTGATGGCGCAGGCGGGACTTGCTGGCTTCGCCTCTGCGCACATGGGGTGGCCGCTTGGCGTGAGCGGATACATCTCCAGTTCCGATATGACCTGGTGCTGGCGGCCTTCCGTCAGCGCCCCATCAGTGATCAGGGGAGCAGTTGGAGTCTGCACTGGGCATCTGAACTGGAGAGCCCGCTCTTCGTCTAAGGCCATCACCCCGGGGTGGTAATGATTGATCAAGCAGCTCTGGACGGCTGATATGCTCGGGTCCTGATAGATGTCGAATGGCAGCTTCTGGCCGGAAGCGGACATCAGGATCGCTGCTCCACTGGCTGTGCATAGCTCAGCCTTGAGGCGCTGCCGCGCTCTGGTCCTGCTCCACGCGCCGGCCAAGCTCGCCTTTGCCTTGCTGCCGCTTCTGGCCGAAAAGACTGTCGATTGATGCGCCCAGCCGCTAGGCGGCCTCCGCTACCAGGCGGCCGTACTCAACGATCTGCTGGATCGCCTCGATCTTGAACTCATGGTGCACCGATTCATGCCCACGACCACCTCTGCCTAAGCCATAGTTTATGGCTTCGATATTTCCGCAGAATCCGGCGGGATTGCAAATCGCTCAGAGGGATGCAGAAATCAGAATACTCCAGCGGGAGGTGCTTGACCTCGGCGTTAAGTGGAGGCGTTGCAGGACGATGGAAATGCTGTCGGTCGCCAGGCTGAATAATGGGACTTAGCGAGACGCAAGGCTCTCGCTAGAGTGGCCGGGATCGTTCTGTATTACCCGACCCCGGCCCAAAGGGGCGCTATTTCCGCAGGCGATCGAAATGCTCGTCACCTATCACAGGTGCGAACTGAGACTCCTGCTTCAATAGCATAACCGAGTGCTCGCAGTCAGAAAGGTTAATGTAGCTCTCCGAGCTCACCGCAATGATTCTTCCATTCTTTGCCGTGAACCGCCATCGCCACTGTCCCGCAACGTCCTTGTATACATAGAAGTAAGAAACCTCTGCCATTGCGTATTTATCCCCCTTCGTTCGCCAATGTATGGCCGACCGGCGTTAGGCTGGTCGGCCTCCCTGGAGGCAGACTGCGATCCTCGTGTCGGAAGACAGTGAGTCTGCGTCTCCTGTCTTCGATCTTAGGTTTGCCGAGTCTACTGAACAAGTGGTTAGGGGCTGGGATGCGGGCAAGCGATTGTCAAATTGGCCGGATCAGCTCGGAGTCGTGTGCCGCCTCTAGCCGGAGACGCTCGGCCACGCGCATAGGGCCCTTTTCTGGATCCTCGCATACGCGATCGATCTCGGGTTTGGTGGGAGCATGAGCGTGTGGTATCACGGAGAGGGTTAGGGCGTGCCGTAACGTCGGTGTGATACGACACAAAAGCACCAAAAGTAGCATCGACGCCGGATTGGGCCGCCAGAACTTGCCCAGCACGGCTGCTTTTCCGGGGACCAGCCTGTTGAATGGGTGTAGGATTTTTCCTATTCCAAGTTGAAACCGGATTGGCGACACTTCGCGCAATGCCGCTCTAAGCGGTCCATTCCTGGTTGGCCCATTCAGGGGAAAAACATGCCAGCTTTTGCGGTCGGAGATCGGGTATACGTTCCGTGCCTTCTTGTGCCCGACCTTGAGGATCAGGACACCGCGCTTTACAGGACAAAGATTTCATCCATCAACGCTAGGTCTGCAACTGTAGAGGTACCACGTGGTGCTGTTTCAGGGCCCATTGGAGTAGGCCGGCTCCACTCGGATGTGGGCATTCTCATCATCAATATCGGCGACTTCGTTAGCGAGGCCGCGTTACTTGACCCACTCGCGAAGTCAGTGCTTCAGTTTTGCCGCCTGCTCGTTCCAGACGACCAGGTTATCGCGGTGAAAGTCCGAAGCGTTGCTGAGTTGAAAGCGTTCTGGATCAAGAACCATAGAGCTTACACGCACGTTATCCTCATCGGGCATGGAAACAGGGACTGTATTGGCTTTGGCGTGGATGGTGACGTCAATCTTCCAACATAAGATGATGCCCTAAAGGATCGTGGTGCCAAGCCAAAATCATTTATCTCTCTCTGTTGCAAAACAGGTTATGCAGATTTCGGAAAGACCTTTTCGCGGTTCACCATCTGTAAAACCTTTGCAGCGCCGTTCCACTCGGTTCATGGCGCGACAGCCTCTCAGTTTTGCCAAACCATGCTCACTTGGATGCTAGTTGACGGGAGGACCACCAAAGCTGCCTTCAGGAGCGCGCGCAACTCGGTTCCGGGCGGCGTCAGCTTTCGCCTATGGCAGAATGGTGAGTTGTCGGCGGGCAGGTGATTCGCCCCAATGGCTGTAGACAGCAACTTCCAATCTGAATGTCCGCTTTTGGCCGATAGCGGACACAGGCCCCGCGGCGAATGTCCACCTCTTCTTTGGCGATTCGGTCAGAGCTCAATTCAATCTGATCAACTGCCTACCAGCTTGTCGACTTCGCCTGCGAAATGATCTTGGGATCTGGGAAGCTACCCTTGAGAGTGCACCGAGGCGACCGCGATGCCGGCCGGATTTCCCCTCAGGCGCTATGCCAGTCTACAATATACCGTCAAATACCCAACGGATCGGCTAGCGATGACTCCACCCTGACGCTTGATTGAAGAAGCGACCCAGACACTTAGGTCTGGAAGGGTGCCTGTTTCTTTCGTTTGGCGCGCACTGCTGTGCGCGGAGATCATTTTCTATGCCTGCAATTTATCCCCTGCGCCAGCAATGGCTCGGTAACATCCGTGGTGACCTGCTGTCGGGCATTGTCGTTGCGCTAGCCCTGATTCCTGAGGCAATCGCGTTTTCCATCATCGCCGGCGTCGACCCAAAGGTAGGTTTGTATGCCTCGTTCTGCATCGCCGTCATCACCGCCATCGCCGGTGGCCGCCCTGGCATGATCTCGGCTGCGACCGGCGCCATGGCGTTGGTGATGGTCACGCTGGTGCGCGAGCACGGCATTCAGTATCTGTTTGCCGCCACCATCCTGGCCGGCGTCCTGCAGATGCTGGCCGGCGCCCTGCGGTTGGGCTCGCTGATGCGCTTTGTGTCGCGCTCGGTGGTGACCGGATTTGTGAATGCACTGGCGATTCTCATTTTCATGGCGCAGCTTCCCGAGCTCATCGGCATGCCGTGGATGGTGTATGCGATCTGTGCTGTGGGTCTGGCAATCATCTACCTGCTGCCGCTGCTGACCAAAGCCGTTCCTTCGGCATTGGTGGCGATCGTGGTTCTCACGGCCGCTTCCATGTATTTCGGCTTCCAGGTACGGACCGTAGGCGACATGGGGGCGCTGCCTGACAGCCTGCCGTCGTTCCTGATTCCGGATGTGCCATTCACCTGGGAAACACTCCAGATCCTGCTGCCGGTTTCGGCGACTTTGGCGGTCGTTGGCTTGTTGGAATCGCTGATGACCGCGCAGATCGTCGAAGACATGACCGATACCCCGAGCCAGAAGAATCGCGAATGTGCTGGCCAAGGCTTGGCTAACACCGTAACGGGCTTCTTTGGGGGCATGGCAGGCTGTGCAATGATCGGCCAGTCGGTGATCAACATCACTTCCGGTGGCCGGGGCCGTCTCTCGTGCCTTGTGGCCGGCGTGGTTTTGCTCCTTCTGGTTGTTTATGGGTCAAACCTGGTGAGTCAGATTCCAATGGCCGCACTGGTCGCGGTGATGATCATGGTCAGCATCGGCACCTTCAGCTGGCGCTCGCTGCGCGAGCTGGCCATTCATCCCAAGAGCTCTTCGGTCGTGATGATTGGCACGGTCATCGTGACCGTGGCTACCCACGACCTCGCCAAAGGCGTGTTGACAGGCGTGATCCTGTCGGCGGTGTTCTTCACCCGCAAGGTCGGCAAGATGCTGATCATCGACGACACCCAGGTCGAGACCGACTCGCGCGTCTACGTTGTGAAGGGGCAGGTGTTCTTTGCGTCTGCCGGACAGTTCGTGAGTAGCTTCAACTATCTGGATGTCCCCAAGGAGGTCATCATCGATCTGAAGGACGCCCACTTCTGGGACCTGACCGCCGTTGATGCGCTCGACCGGGTAGTGATGAAGCTGCGCGAGCACGGCGCGACCGTTGAGGTGTTCGGTCTCAACGATGCAAGTGAGACCTTGGTAGACCGCTTGGGAAAGCATCGTACGCCAGGCGCCACACGGTCGTCGGGTCATTGAACAGATGAGCGAAGCGGGCACCGAGGGGTGCCCGCTTCCTTTTCGGCAGTCATCGAGTTGACATATGGCAAGGCAATACTTCGATTATTCTAGATAAATGGTTGCGATGACATGCGTCCCCTGAATGTTCTGTTCCTTTGCACAGGCAACTCGGCGCGCAGCATTCTTGCCGAAGCACTGGCCAGCCATTTAGGGCGTGAACGTATCCGCGCTTACAGTGCGGGCAGTCATCCCAAGGGCGTAGTTCATCCGGTGGCCCTGCAGGTGCTCTCGGAGATTGGCTTCGACGTTGCCGGGCTGTCGAGCAAGCCGTGGGATGCATTCGCAGGTCCGGAAGCACCGCAGATGGATCTCATCGTAACGGTGTGCGATCGTGCCGCGGGTGAAGCGTGTCCCGTGTGGCCAGGCCACCCGGCTACCGCCCACTGGGGCATCCCCGACCCGGCCGCAGTGCAGGGCAGTGCTGATCAGGTCCATAAGGCGTTCCTGAGCACGCTTCACCAGCTCCAGCACCGTCTCGGATTGCTGTTGGCGCTTAAGCCTGAAGCGCTGGACCGCATGGCCCTGCAATCGCAGGTGCGGGCGCTGGGCAATGGCGCCGAGGCTCACGCGCCAGATAACACCGGAGAAGCCTCCCCGATGTAGTCGCTGATCTGCCTAACTGCCTCGCGCGCGTATCGGGTCACCCCGATCAGCGTGGCCGATGCTGCGCCATTCCAGTCGCCATAGCCAAGCAGCCAAATCGATGGCGCTGCGACCGACCGAACCTGGGTGTCATCCACGTCGATCCGACCACGAGCGTTGACAATGCCCAGTCCTTCCAGGTGCGACAATACCGGCCGGAAGCCGGTGCACCATATCACCGCGTCGAAGTTGCGTTCGCTGCCATCTGCCCACTGCATGCCGGTGGCGGTGAAACGGACGGGTGGCGGCATGGAGACCAGTACGCCGCGGCGCCGTGCGTCCACCACCGGCGGCACCATCACGATGTCGCCAAAACCATCCCGCTGAATATCCGGCTCGCGTCCTTCCTGCTGAGCCCTCCACTTCTCGGTTGCGCGTGCGAACAGAATGCGCCCGTCGACATCGTCGGCCAGGAAGGCTGGCACCCGCTGGGTGATCCACGTGGTCTTGGCCACCTTGGAGACCTCGGCCAGAATCTGTGCGCCTGAGTTGCCGCTGCCGATGATGGCCACGCGCATTCCGGCGAAGGGTTCGGGATGGCTGTAGTGGGCCGAGTGCAGCTGCACGCCGCCGAAAGCGTTCAGACCTTCATATCCGGGCGTGCAGGGATGCCGCCACGTACCCGTGGCGCTGATCACTGCATGTGTCTGCCACTGCCGGCCGTCATCTGCTTCCACCCGCAGCCGGCTCCCCGAGCGGCTGATGCGTTTTACCTGCACGGGACGGATGACAGGCAGCGCATACTTATGCTCGTAGCGCGCGAGGTAGTCGAGCACTTCCGCCTGCGACGGGCACGGTTCCCGGGTAGCAGGCATCGGCCAACCGGGAATCGAGCTCCAGCCCGCCGGCGAGAACAGATGCAGGGATTTCCACGCATGCTGCCACGCCCCGCCAGGTGACGTTTCGGCATCAAGAATCACATAGGACAGCCCGCTGCGACGCAGGAAGTAGCCAGCCGAAAGACCCGCCTGGCCACCTCCGATCACCACGACATCGACGCTGTCCATCGGGACTTCCTCATGCTGCAGCACCTAGGCGGTTCAGCGGCTCCGTGCATCGGCAGGAAAGTAGCTTTTGCCCAGGCGCAGGGCGACGTGGACCAGCAGAATCAGCACGGGCACTTCCACCAGCGGGCCGATAACAGCCGCGAAGGCTACCGGGGAAGCCAGCCCGAACGCCGCGATCGCCACGGCGATGGCCAGTTCGAAGTTGTTGCCTGCTGCGGTGAACGCGATCGCGGTGGTGCGGGGGTAGTCTTTGGCGATCAGGTTGCCCATGAAGAAACTGATGACGAACTGGATGATGAAGTACAACGTCAGCGGGATCGCGATGCGTACCGCGTCCATCGGAATCCTCAGCACATCGCCTCCCTTCAGGCTGAACATCGCCACGATGGTAAACAGCAGTGCGGCGAGGGTTACCGGGCTGATGGCGGGCAGGAACGTCTCTTCATACCATTGCACGCCCTTGCGCGCCTTCAACCATCGGCGGGTGAGGAAGCCCGCCAGGAACGGGATACCAAGGTAGATCAGAACAGCCTCGGCGATGGTCCAGAAACTGACATCGATGACGCTGCCCTGCAGACCGAACACCGGCGGCAACCAGGACAGGAAGAACCACGCGTAGACGCTGAACAGCGCAATCTGGAAGATCGAGTTGAATGCCACCAGCCCAGCGACGTACTGGCCGTCACCGCGGGCAAGCTGATTCCAGACCAGCACCATGGCGATGCAGCGTGCCAGCCCGATCAGGATCAGGCCGGTCATGTACTCGGGGTAATCGCGCAGGAACAGCACGGCCAGGCCGAACATCAGGAACGGACCGACGATCCAGTTCTGCAGCAGCGAGAGCATCAGTACCCGTTTGTCGGCGAAGACCCGCGGCAGTTCCTCGTACTTCACCTTGGCCAGCGGCGGATACATCATCAGGATCAGACCAATCGCGATCGGGATGTTGGTCGACCCTATGGAGAGGCTGTTCAACGCGCTGGGCACACCCTCGAACAACGCCCCCATGCCGACGCCGAGCGCCATGGCGGCGAAGATCCAGAGCGTGAGATACCGGTCCAGGAAGGACAGGCGGGAGGTATCAGTGGTCATGGGGATTTCCGGAAGGACGGTCAGTTGATCTGTGCGATCGGGTCGAGCCGGGCCTTGAGGGCCTCGCTGTCATCCCAGACGCTGTCGGAGATCTCCAGGAAGGCCCTCAGGCGCGCCTTGATGATCTGGTGCGCGCGATCGAAGGCTTCGGCTTTCTCTCCGTCCGAGCCTTCAACGCCGGCCGGATCGAACAGGCCCCAGTGCACCCGTACAAAGTCGCCGAACACTACCGGGCATGCCTCGACCGCCGCGCTGTCGCAGACGGTGACGATCAGATCCATCGGCGCGGCATCCGCTTCGGCGAACTCGTCCCACGACTTGCTGCGAAGGCCGTCCACCGGGAAACCCTCGCGCTTCAACTGAGCAATGGCAAACGGGTTGACACGGCCGGCCGGCTGGCTGCCGGCGCTGAAGGACTCGTAGCGGCCTTGGCCCCACTTCTTCAGGGTCGATTCGGCCAACACGCTGCGAGCGGAATTACCGGTACACAAGAACAGGACGCGACGGGTCATCTGAGCGATCTCTAAGGTGGGTTGGTCAGCAGCCAACGGGTCGTTCGCAGGCCTGTTCGTCGGCACAACAGTTCTCCGTGAGATAGGCCACCAATGCGGTCATCGCCTCGAACTCGGCCCGGTAGCAGATCGTCCGACCACGTTGCTCGGCGCTGATCAGGCCCGCAGCCAACAGTTCCTTCAGGTGGAAGGAGAGCGTGGCGCCAGGCAAGCAGAGCGTCTGGGCAATGTCACCGGCCAGCTTGCCGCCGCTGCCGGCCTGTACAAGCAGGCGGAAGATCGACAGGCGGGTGGCGTGGCCCAAGGCAGCAAGAGCGTGGGTTGCAGTTTTATGTTCCATGATTCTAGAATAATAGAATCGATTCCGTAGGACAACCCCGTGCAGCAGATCCCCAACTTGGTCCCAGGTGCCTTGGACATTCCGACGGCCACCAAGCTCAACGACCCGGCCGCGCAGCCGCACCGCCCGCGCATCCTGATCCTGTACGGCTCGCTGCGGCCTCAGTCGTTCAGCCGCAAGCTGGCGCTGGAGGCGCAGCGGCTGCTGGAACAGCTCGGGGCGGAAACCCGCCTGTTCGATCCACACGAGCTGCCGATGCTTGACTCGGTGCCAGCCACCCACCCAAAGGTGCAGGAGCTGCGCCAGGCCTCGCTGTGGTCGGAGGGCCACGTGTGGGTCAGCCCGGAACGCCATGGCACCCTTACCGCGGTATTCAAGAACCAGATCGACTGGCTGCCACTGGAAGAGGGCAGCGTGCGCCCCACCCAAGGCCGCACGCTGGCCGTGATGCAGGTCTGCGGCGGTTCGCAGTCGTTCAACGTCGTCAACGCGCTGCGTGTGCTCGGCCGGTGGATGCGGATGGTGACGATCCCCAACCAGTCCTCGGTCGCCAAGGCCTGGCAGGAGTTCGACGACGAAGGTCGAATGAAGCCTTCGGCGTACTACGATCGCGTGGTGGACGTCATGGAGGAACTGGTCAAGTTCACCCTGCTGGTGCGTGGGCGCAGCGACTACCTGGTGGACCGTTACAGCGAGCGCAAGGGGGCCATCGAGGCGGCGGCGCTGGCGGCCGCTGCAGGGGTGGTGGAAACTGTTTTTAACGAGGAGGAAAGTGCGTGAACGCGGTCATCTACCACAACCCCAAGTGCGGCACCTCGCGCAACACTCTGGCGATGATCCGCTTCGCCGGGATCGAGCCGGAAGTGATCGACTACCTGGCCCACCCGCCCAGCCGCGCGCGCCTGGTCGACCTCATTAGGGCCGCGGGCTTGAGCGTGCGCGACGCCATCCGGCAGAAGGGCACTCCTTATGACGAGCTAGCACTGGGCGATGCGGCACTGAGCGACGACGCGTTGCTTGATGCCATGCTGGCGCACCCAATACTCATCAATCGTCCTTTCGTGCAAACCGATAATGGCACGCGCCTGTGCCGGCCTTCCGAACTGGTGCTGGATATCCTGCCGAAGCTTCCCGGACCATTCCGGAAGGAAGATGGAGAGTTGGTGGCCGAGCACAGGGGAGGCCCGGCGACCTAATCTGGGTGCTGGGCCGGGCTGGCCGCCTTTGAGAACAACAGGAGATCCTGCCCCATGCCGACGCTCCATCCCGCAAAAAGCGAAAGTGCGTGGCGTGACTTTCTGGTGTTCCTATGACTGGGACTGACCTCGTTCGGTGGCCCGATTGCCCATCTGAGCTACTTCCGCCTCGAGTTTGTCGAGCGCCGCCGGTGGCTGACGGACCGTAGCTACTCGGATCTGGTGGCCTTGTGCCAGTTGCTTCCAGGCCCAGCCAGCAGCCAGGTTGGGGTGTTGCTGGGCTTGGCCCGCGCCGGCTGGCTTGGCCTGCTGGCCGCCTGGGCAGGTAAATCGCATGGGTCAGGTCGCGTTGGCGCTGCACCAGTTCGGCTACGCGCGCCGCCATGCGGTTGGAATGTTCGATGATGACCCGGATCTGCGAGCGCGGCGAGACCGGGCAGCGTCGAATCCCCGCTAGGAAGCGGATCCTGCCAGATCGGAGGGCAGCTGTCGGCCAGAAGTGGATACTGCAATCATTGCTGCCTGAGCCCACTCTCCAAAGGCAAGGGGGAGCGCCTGCTGTTCGCCCGCTGTCACATCAACTGCGACTAGCTGAAATCTTTGATCGCCTACCTGGAAGGGCATTCCGCGCACCAGCATCCTGTTCGATCTGATGACTAATGATTCTCAGGACTTGCTGCGGTACCGGTGTGCGGCTACCTCGCTATCACTACTTGATCAGGAAGTCATTCAGTGATTTTCCACTTGCTACCAGCTCGGCTATCCATCGCGGTTGCCGCCCTCGACCGGACCACGTCTGGCCGCGCACTGCAGGATTGCGGTACTTGGGAGCGATCTTGGACCCTGTCGATTTGGCAGGCCTCCGATCACCTCGCTTCTTGGCGGTTTCGGAGGGCACGATCACTGAAGCGCCGTAGAGTTCCTCTATCGTGTATCCATGATCCTTGACGTACTTGTTGATCTTGGCGCGCATCGCTGTGGCCTTAGGGCGTGACAGCACCTTGGACTGCTGCTTCTCCGCCTGAGCAATCAGTGAGCGAAGTTCCTTGGCAGAAAGGCCGCTGATATCAATAGTCATGAATTCTTCCCCGATGTCGAGGCCCTAGCCTATTCTCAAATGACATTGCGTGTCACTCCATGTCCACTATGAGTCGCTCAATCTCAGGATCGACTACTAAAAAGTGGATCGTGTTAGCTACTCTCTCACTACACATGATTTTCACGTGGCATATGGACCTGAGGACTAAAGACGCGCCGTGAGTGATTGCTGTGGCGTCGCCAAGAGTTCTTTGAGATCGCCAGTTTGAGGCATTGGATGAATCGACGTTAGACTCAAGCGCTTTCCGTAGCAGATCAGGGAGGCAAGGCGCATAACCGTGAGATCAATTCCCTTCATTGTCGCTGCCGCGTTGGCGGGAACTTCGCTGGCTGCAGATGCTTCTGAGGATAACCTACATAGAGATCCTTACTTTGATCCAGGAGGCGCCGTCAGGTTCAACTATGGCTGGCTCGACTACGGGCCGTCCAGCCGCCTGCAGCTTGAACTGCTGCGTGCAGACCTTGACGCTGGAACCGGACCGTTTTCCTTCTCTGCCCAATACCGCTGGTACGATGGCTTCGACGCCGTGCATCACGCCTACGCGGGCTGGCAGTTCTCCGATGCTACCCAGCTCAAGGCAGGTATCCAGCAAGTCCCGTTCGGGCTGCTCCCCACCGTTTCGCAGAGTTTCTGGTTCGGCTCCGGCTACTACCTGGGCATCGAGGATGATTACGATCCGGGCCTTGTGGTGATTCACCGCAGCGGCAGCACAACTTGGCATCTTGGCTGGTTCTCCGGAGACGAATACGGGTCCGGGGCTCGCTACGATCGCTACTCCTTTGATGTCGCGCAGACCGAGGCATTGCCGTATCGCGAGCGGCAACGACTGCATGCACGCGTGGAGAGCGCGCACGACTGGGGCGGCGGCGAACTGTTGCTGGGCGCATCAGCGTTTGCTGGCAAAGTGCAGAACACTCAGACACGGCGTCAATACGGTCATCAGGGCGCGGCCCTCCACGCACAGTGGCAGCGCGATGGTTGGACCGCGCAGTTGCAGTGGGCGCGGTACCGGTATGACGTGCCCGGAGATCGCATCGCAATGTCGGCGTTCCAATCCCCCTTCCAGGTTGCAGCGCAGGCGGATGTGCCAAGCGCCAACATCGCCTATTCGTTCGGCCAGAAGGGCTGGCTGGATGACATCACCTGCTATAACAACCTCAGCATGACCCGCCCGGTCGGGCACCGCGCGGGCCTTCGTGATTCGTGGCAGAACGTGACCGGTTGCAGCCTGCAGAAAGGCATCATGCTCACCTATGTCGACTGGATCGCTGGCCGCAACATGTGGTTTGCCGGTGGTGATGGTATCGGCATCGACGAAGGAGGCCTTTCCAGCTGGCATTCGCGGCTGAACCTCAATATCGGCTTCTACTTCTGATCGGCCTCGCGCAAGCCGCAGATTTTTCCACCCAATAACACGGAGGTATCCATGCAGAGCACGGCTCCGCAACATCCCCCCGTTCGCCAGCGGATCCTTTCGCAGGTGTTCATTCCCACGGCAGCCATCGTCATCGCGCTGCTGGCGCTTGCCGCCTTCGCGCCCGAAATGGCCACGCGGTGGTTCACCGCGGCCAAGTCATGGGCCGCCAATGATGCAGGTTGGTTCACCATCCTTGCAGTAGCCGGCTTCCTGGTCTTCGTCGTCGGCGTCGCCATCAGCAGTTACGGCCGCATCAAGCTCGGCCCTGACCACAGTACGCCGGACTACAGCTACGGCTCCTGGTTCGCAATGTTGTTCGCTGCGGGCATGGGCATCGGTCTGATGTTCTTCGGCGTTGCCGAGCCCATCATGCACTACGCCACGCCGCCGGTTGGTTCGCCTGAGTCCGCCGCCGCTGCCCGCCAGGCAATGCGCATCACCTTCTTCCACTGGGGCATCCACGCATGGGCGATCTACGCGGTGGTAGCGCTGTCGCTGGCGTACTTTGCGTACCGACACAATCTCCCGCTGCGTGTCCGCTCCGCGCTGTATCCGCTCATCGGCGACCGTATCCACGGCCCGTTGGGACATGCCGTAGACACGTTTGCCGCACTGGGTACCATCTTCGGCCTGGCCACCTCGCTGGGACTGGGCGTCATGCAGATCAACGCCGGCCTGAACTACCTGTTCGGCCTGGAGGTCAGTACGCTCGCCCAGGTTGGCTTGATCACCGTCATCACACTGGTGGCCACCGGATCGGTCGTGGCTGGCCTGGACAGCGGCGTACGCAGGTTGTCCGAGCTCAACATGATCCTGGCGGCGGCGCTGCTGGCCTTCGTGCTGGTCTGTGGACCCACCGTTCACCTGATGCAGGCGCTGGTGCAGAACACCGGCATGTACGTTTCCCAACTGTTCTCGATGACCTTCAACCTTTATGCCTACGAACCCACGGGTTGGCTGGGTGGCTGGACGCTGTTCTACTGGGGCTGGTGGATTGCGTGGTCGCCCTTCGTTGGCATGTTCATCGCGCGCATCTCACGTGGACGCACCGTCCGTGAGTTCGTGGTAGGGGTGCTGCTCGTACCGCTTGGCTTCACATTCCTGTGGATGACCATCTACGGCAACACCGCGTTGCACATGGTGCGGACGGAGGGCATCCAGCAGTTGGTGCAGGCGGTCTCAACCGACAGCTCGATGGCGCTCTTCGAGTTCCTGGAGCACCTGCCGCTGACCATGCTGACCTCTTCGCTGGCGGTCATCCTGGTTGCGCTGTTCTTCGTAACCTCAGCGGACTCCGGTGCCCTGGTAATCGACATGCTTACCTCGAAGGGTGAGGAGGAATCGCCGGTCTGGCAGCGGATCTTCTGGGCGCTGCTGGTCGGCGGCCTTGCGATTGCCCTGCTGGTGGCCGGCGGCTTGGAATCATTGCAGGCGGCCACCATTGCCAGTGCGTTGCCATTTACGATCGTCATGATCCTGATGTGCTGGGGACTGCTGAAGGCCATGCATCTGGATGCAACCAAGCGCTCGATCCTGCGCGAGGCACGTATCTTGCCGGGTACCAGCGAGGATTGGCGGGCGCGCCTGCGCCTGCTGGCGCACAATCCGTTGAAGATCGAGGTGACCGGCTTCATCGAGCAGCGTGTCATCCCGGCATTGGAAGAGGTTGCGGCTGAGCTGCGCAAGCAGGATCTGCCGGTCCAAGTCTCCAAGGGGGAGGATGGTCGTGCGTGGCTGCAGGTTGGCCATGGCGAGGAGATGGACTTCTTCTACTCGGTACGGCCCCAGCCCTATGAGCCGCCGACGTTCGCCCTGCAGGATCCTCGTCGGCCGGTCAGCGAGGGTACCCGTCATTACCGTGCGGAGGTCTATCTGCGGGAGGGCGGGCAGGACTACGACGTCATGGGATGGACCAAGGTTCAACTCATCCACGATGTGCTCGATCAATACGAGCGCCACCGTCAGTTCCTGGACAAGGTGCGCTCGTAGAATCTGCACACAGATGCCGCCCGGAGTAGCGGCATCTGCCTTGGGTCGGGCATGACCCTGCGTTGACGTGGCCTCGGCGCCCGGCCGTGCTATTGATGGTCGAACTTCCCAGGAAGTAGCCCATGCTCACCAGATTGAGGCTTGCAGCCAGCAAAGTTACAAAGCGGATGTGGTTCCGCTCGACCCTGTATGGCGCCCTAGGCATCATCACGGCGTTGGCGGGCGCGTTCCTGAAGTTCCTCATTCCCGTCGGCCTTGCCGCACGGATCGGCGCAGATTCCGTCGGCAACATTCTTGGCATTCTTGCCGCGTCGATGCTGACGGTAACCACCTTCTCGCTGTCCACCATGGTCTCGGCATACGGGTCCGCGTCCAACAGCGCCACCCCGCGCGCGGCCCGCCTGCTGATCGAAGACACCCGGGCCCAAGGTGCGCTGGCCACCTTCATTGGTGCCTTCCTGTTCTCGATCGTGGGCCTCATCGCGCTCAGCACTGGCATCTACGGAGATAGCGGCCGGCTTGTACTGTTCGGGGCAACCATCGCGGTCATCATCGTCATCACAGTGACGTTGCTCCGGGCTATCGAGCAGTTCTCACGCTTTGGCCGCGTCGGCGAAACCATCGATCTGGTGGAGCGGGCGACCCAAGTGGCAATGAAGCGCCGCGCCGAGGAGCCTTCGCTCGGCGGAGCCAGTGCGGTTCGGGTAGGAGAGGGGGCGGTGCAGCTGGTCGGCGATCAGGTGGCCTACGTTGAACACGTGGATGTCGGGCGGATCAACGCCATTGCGCAGGAACATGATCTACGCGTTCATCTGCTCTGCCAGCCGGGTACGTTCGCAACCCCAACCCGTCCGTTGATAGCCATCGAGGGAAATCTACTTCCTGAAGTACAGAGTGAAGTGATCTCAGCCATTTCCTTTAGCGACGCGCGCTCCATCGAAAATGACCCACGGTTCGGGCTGGTCGTGCTTGCGGAAATTGCGCAGCGAGCCATGTCACCTGCGGTGAACGACCCTGGGACCTGCATCGACGTCATCGGGACATGTGTCAGGCTGCTCTGTGCATGGTCCAGCCACGCAGGGGACGCTGCGACAGGCGAGGTGCTGTATCCGCGCGTGCACGTGCAGTGTCTCGACGTACGCGACATGTTTGAGGACGCGTTCACTCCGATTGCCAGGGATGCCGCCGCGTCCCTGGAGGTCAGTATCCGGCTGCAGAAGGCCTTCGCAGCGTTGGCAGGGTCCTCGAATGAAGCGACAAGAGTCGCATCACAGGCGCATGCCCGCATCGCGTTGGAGCGCGGCCTATTGGCCATGGATTTCGAAGCTGATCGCGAGGCGCTTCGAGCCGTCGCATCTTATTTGACTCTGGAAGATGTGGACCACCGTTCGTAGTATCTTCCTATCAAAGCCTTTGAAGCGCTGCGCTGGCTATCAGTGCTCGGCTGTGGTCTGGAGCACATCCGGTCAGCTCACCTTCCACAGCATGTATGCGGCAGTAATGAAGATCAGTACTGCAAATACCGTGTTCAGAGCTCCACGATAGTTGGCCAGCTTCGTCGAAGTTGCTGCACCTGCAATACCGCCAGCCACGCCGGCAACGACGAAAACTGCCGCGAGCTTCCAGTTGACCAGACCTGTACGCGCGTAGTTCAGTGCGGTGGTCATGCCAAATGCGGCGACGGCGACGAGCGAGCTTCCGACTGCGGCGATCATCGGCATGCCCGTCGCGGCCACCAGTGCGGGCACGATGAGAAAGCCTCCGCCAATGCCAAAGAAGCCAGAAAGCCCGCCGGCGGTGGCGCCCAGCCCAATCAGCGCGGGCGCGTTGCCTCTGCCGAGCCGAGCGTCCGTGAGTCCAGGCGTGTTGCGCCTGCGAAGCATGGCGATGCCGACAACGATCATAGCCACAGCAAACAGCGCCAACAGGCTCCTGCCGTCGAACGCCTTGCCCAAGCTGGAACCCAGGTATGCGCCCGCGATCCCCGCCAGAGCGAAGACCGAGGCACAAGGCCAGCGAACGTTCCCTCTACGGGCATGTATCACCAGATTCGACACCGCATTGACCGCTACTGCCAGGGCGCTGGTGCCGATAGCCACATGCGGATCTCCCACTCCGACCACGTAGAGCATCAGTGGCACCGCCAGGATGGATCCGCCCCCACCGACCACGCCCAGGACGAAGCCGACCAGGACGCCAGACAGGCCGCCCAGAACCAACTGCAGCAGAGATAGCGCTTCCATATGTCAGTCGCCGGACGCCGGGCCTTGCTGCAGCCGTGTTGCGATGGAAGAAAGGTCATAGCCTGCATCCGAAGCAACAGACAGGACGTGGTCAAACGCCGCTCCATTGTGAACGACTTCCGACAGCGCCCAAAGCATCGCAGCACGGGTGCCGGTTCTGCAGTACGCGGCAACAGGGCTTGGCAGCGCTTCGATCAACTTGGCAAAGGTATGCACCTGATCATCGGTAATAACGCCAGGCAGCGCAGGAAGATAGGCAAACTGCATGCCCGCCTGGTGGCAGGCGGCCTGCAGCGCATGGTGACTGGGCTGCTCCGGCTGTTCATCGTCGGGGCGGTTGCAGATCACGCTCGCAAAGCCCTGCTCCTTCAGGGCTTCAATGTCCTTTGGCAGGAGCTGGCCGGACACCTTGAGGCTGGCGGAGAGTGGCTTGAGGTTCATGGTTCTCCCGTAGTTGCAGTGGGGCGGTGAATGAGGCCATGCAGGAGCACGCCAGCGATCATTGCCGTGGCGAAGATGATCGCGAAGGGCTGGCCGGTTCCCAGCAACGCGATGGCTGGGCCGGGACATAGTCCGGCCAGACCCCAACCCAGGCCGAATATCGCCGCACCGATCACCAGGCGCCGATCGATGATGCGATGGGTGGGAATGTGCAGCGATACGGCAAGCAGCGGCGTTCTGCGGGCGCGTATCCACAGGTAGGCTGCGCCGGAAGGGATCAGTGCGCCCAGCATGACCAGCGCCAGGGAGGGGTCCCAGGCGTCGCTCACATCAAGGAAAGCAAGCACGCGGGCTGGGTTGGCCATACCGGATACGACCAGTCCCAGTCCGAAGAGTGCGCCGCACAGGAACGCGGCGAGACGGATCATGCCGTGCCCCCCGCCACAATCCGTACCAGGGTCGCCGTGGCCATGCCCATGAGCATGAACACGCAGGTAGCCACCACCGACCGCGACGATCCCCTGCCCAGGCCGCAGACACCGTGCCCACTGGTACAGCCAGCGCCAAGGCGAGTTCCGTAACCCACCAGCAGTCCGGCAATCACCAATACCACTGCTCCGTTTGCGGAGAGCGCCGGCAATAGTATGGGCCTGGCCGCCAATGCCAAGCCTGACGCCAGGGCAAGTCCCGCCAGGAATAGGGCTGCACTCCCGCGTCCGCCGTCACCCGGCATGCCCAGTGTCTTGGCAAGTAGACCCGAGATGCCGGCAACGCGGCCGAGAAGGACCAGATAGGCACCGGCGGCTGTTCCAATCATGGCACCGCCAGCGAGTGGCCAGTACCAAGCCAAATGAGAGAGCGTCATAGCAGGTCCACCGGCAGCTTGAGGTAGCGCACGCCGTTGTCCTCGGGTTCGGGCAGATGGCCGGCGCACATGTTGACCTGCACTGAAGGCAGGATCAGTCGCGGCATCGGGAGCGTCGCGTCACGGGCTTCCCGCATTTCCACGAACATGGCTTCGGTCACGCCCTCGTGCACATGCAGGTTGGTTGTCCTTTCGGCACGGATGGTTGTCTCCCATACGAAATGGTTTCGACCGGTGGCCTTGTAGTCATGGCACAAGAAGACGCGGGTGGCGTCGGGCAGGGACATAAGGCGCTGGATCGAGCGATACAACTGGCGAGCGGAACCACCTGGAAAATCGCAGCGGGCGGTGCCGTAGTCCGGCATGAACAGCGTGTCTCCAGGAAATACGGCGTCGCCGATCACGTACGCCATACAAGCGGGGGTGTGGCCCGGCACGTGCAGCGACATCGCCTGGAGATTACCGATGCGGAAGGAGGCACCATCGGCGAACAGCCGATCAAACTGGCTGCCATCCCGCTTGAATGCAGTGCCGGCATTGAAGACTTTGCCGAAGGTTTCCTGGACAGTGGTGATGCGCTCGCCGATGGCCAGCGTACCTCCCACCTGGCCCTGCAGCCATGGTGCTGCTGAGAGGTGGTCGGCATGCGCGTGGGTTTCCAGCAACCATTGCACCTGTAGGCGCTCGGTCCGCACGTAGTCCACCAACGCCGATGCGGAGGCAGTGGAGGTGCGGGCTGCGGCCATGTCGAAGTCAAGGACGCTGTCGATGATGGCGCACGCTGAAGAAGATGGATCGCGTACGACGTGACTGGCAGTGAAAGTGGCAGGATCGAAGAAGGTCTTTACATGAGGCGAGGGGAGCAGGCCGGCACGGGCATCGTTGACGACGCGGACAGCCTGCTCCAAGGGGGCGTCTACCGCTACGGATTGGTTCACGACTGGCTCCGGGGGGATTGGTTGCTTAATACTTACATAGTTACATAAAGTGTGCAACTATAGAAGCATGCTAGACTGGGCGCCTTCCCCATGGTGTTTGCATCACATCACCCGGCCAAGTTGCCCTTACCCGTGACCAGCCCCCCATTCAGCCCGTCAGACCTAGCCACGATGAAGGAGCGCGTGCCCGAAGTGGCCGAGTTGCTGCGCTTCATGGCCACTCCCTCCCGCCTGTTGCTGCTGTGCCAGCTCGCCCAAGGTGAAATGACGGTGAGCGGACTGGAGGACGCCACCGGCATCCGACAGCCGGCGCTCTCCCAGCAACTGGCCGAACTCCGCCAACGAAAGCTTGTAGCGACCCGACGGGAATCGCGGTCGATCGTCTACCGCATGGCAGACCCGCGCGTTGCAGCACTGCTGGGCGCGATGCATGGGATCTTCTGTGCGGACGATACATCAACTTGAAGTGGCCTAAGGCGTCTAGAAGGGACGGGCTAGACTCACTGACCTAGGGGAATTTAGGCCATCGGCGTAGTCTGCCCCAAAACCAATTGACCGCAGCAGGCTCGAGGTCTGCTGCGGCCTAGGGATGTTTATCAGGGATGGGGTGGATGTCTGCTTATGGCCGAAAGCGGACATCGCCAAGGCAGTGGATTAAGGTTGTTTATCGTGGCATGGGCATGGCACCTTTCGATCCAGAGCGGACATCAGCGTGAGCGCACGCTCTGCACCCTGGTAGCTCTCACTACACATCGGACTGTTAAGTGAACCACAGCCGTCCTAAAATGAGGCCGTATCAAGGGTCTAGTCCTCAAATCACGGGCTGCGGGTACTTCGTATAGCCCGACTCGAGGAGCCGACCATTGTTCATTTAGCACGGCGCAATCATTCTGGGCAGCGGACGGGGACGTGATGAAGCAAGACATGAAGGAAAAGCTCAAAGAAGCCGTGTTTGATGTCGAGCACGCTTTAGGAATGTACGCTTCTGGCTACTGCACCATTCCAGCAGAAGCAATCTATGACAAAGATGCGTTGGCTTCAGTCATGAGCGTAGTCAAAGATTGCCATATCTACCTTATTGGGCTCGTACCCAGGATTGTCCTTGAGAATGCAAAACTAGAGAACGACAAGCTGAGCATTTTTATGAGTGCTCTAGGACAGACTTACGAGGTCAAGTACCCGTGCCCAGAAGGGTGTCGGTTGCAGCTGGTCGATGACATATATCACGTTGTTGATGCATCGGGACGCTTGGGATGGCCAAGTCCTCAGGACCTACAGGCACGACTAAGCTCCATATCGCAGGCGATAGATTTCGACGTGAAGTACATCGGGCAGGCCTACGGAAAAGATGGATCACGCAATGCCTTAGACAGACTGCTGAAGCACGAGACGCTTCAGAAAATTGCCTTGAAAGGCATTCCTGAGACGCACAAGCTAACCCTGCTGCTGTTGACAGTTGTTCCCAACAGTCAGCTCTTCACGTTCTTCAATCCATTCGCCAAGAACAAAGATAATGATGGGACGCGCATTCGCGCGGGGCTGGAGAAGCTATACGAGACTAGTGAGCAAGAACGAATCACTCTCTATGAGGCATCACTTATCCGGTACTTCTCTCCCGAGTACAACATTGAGTTCAAAAACAGCTTCCCGTCCACCAACCTGAAGGTCCTTCAAGCCTGCTACGAGAAGGATTTCAGTGCGCTTGTGGCAGAGATATGCATCGACGAGCTTCCGTTCAGATTAAGATCTGACTGTGTAGCACCGGCGCACTATCACATAGCTAAGCACAACTTGCATAAAGAGAGTGACCGGCGAATATTCTTTGGACTGTAGTTCGGTGAATTCTCTGTCTGCTGCTGGCGGGAAGCTGTCGTGGGCTCGACATGGCAGCAACTGACCCAAAGCGGACATCCATCAGTGCTTGTCCACTGCTCTTGAAATGCGGCCTGGTCTGCTTGCTGGGTCCGGCTATGCCTCGGCTTGTCAGCCGGACCCAGCAGCCCTAAGATCGAGCCGCTGTCAGCGGGGATAGCCCACCATATGGTGGTATGTGGATAAGTCGTGTAACCGGACCCAGGGATCCGGCTACAAGGTAGTTAGGCAGCAGGGGGAGATGGTGGACAGCCGAAGTATCTTTGAAAGACTGACACGATCCGTGCCAATCAATCTCGCAGACCTCCCAGAAGAGTTCGGTATCTACGCTCTTTGGGACCATGAACGACAAATCCGGTACATCGGTAGCACACCAAAAGCCACCGAGGGATTCCGCACCAGGATTTACAGCAAGCACGCCACTGGCAGCGAAGGTCGCAGCCACAAGTTCACGCAAGCGTATTGCACCGGCCGTATGTGGCGTTACTGCAAGAAGCTTGATCACCCAGCTGCCGCTCGCGAGCAGTCCGCCACAGATGCGGACGCAGCAAAGAAGCTGAGAAACGCCTTTATTCGTAAGCACTGTGGGGCGAGCTACGTATCCATACCTCGTAGCTATCTGCCAGAGCCATACTTCGCAAACCTCACTTCATTGGAGTTCCAGCTTCAGGCTATGGCACCTTCAAGCATGCGGGCGTGGGAGGGTATTGGGTTTCGGCCTCTACCAGAACCGGCACCTCTCGTGGATCGCTTGTTGGCTGAACTACCTCACTTTGCAGCAGGCGCTGAAAGGCAGCATGCCATCTATAAGGCGCATGTGCTTTGCACTGATGTCTAACAATTCATTGATACTCGCCTTCTCAACAAGCTGCGCAATCAATGCGCGCATGAGTGGGGAGATTTCCGCATTGCCCAACAGATAGTTGATACCTACATTGAGCCAATGACAATGAAACATGCGCTCAATGCTGAAAATGAGGTCCAACCGATCCTGTTCCCACCAAGCTGCGCGCCGAAGCAAGTGCTCGTCAGTACCCTTGCGGCGTTGATCACCTTTGCGAACCTGCTCAAGCCCCTTCTCAAAGCGGCCGTCACGGAGGGAACGGGTGACGGCATCTAACGATTCCAAGCCGAAGCCGCCTGATGGCTCGGCTTAGTTCAGGCGTTTGGCGGTGTCCGCTTTTGGCCGGAAGCGTACGCTGACCAAACGATGTTTTAGCCCGGCCACTCACGGGCCGTCGGGCGCTCAACGGGGCCAATACAGTGCCCCTGAGTCCTCGCCGCATTAGTCGGAACGCTAACCTCCCCTTCATTGCCATGGGCTAGGGGGGAATTTCTATCCTGAGCCGCGTTAGCCTTGACAGAGCACCAGTTCGATAGGGGTTGCGCTGAACACTTCCCCTCAAACACATATAGTGTTGTTGTTCCTACTGCTTCGCGCGCCCGTCGCATGCCTATCTGAACCTGTCGCCAGGCCTGGATTTCGAGACCAAGCTGTTTGCCAAGACCAATGCACCGCAGCTGCTGCGCAAGGAGCTGTCCCGGCCAGGCTACGTCCCGCAACCGATCGCGCTCGGCATCAATACCGATGCGTACCAGCCGATCGAGCGCAAGTTCAAGCTGACCCGTCAGTTGATCGAGGTGATGCTGGAGACGAAGCATCCGTTCTCGCTGATCACCAAGAACGCGCTGGTCGAGCGCGATATCGACCTGCTCGCGCCACTGGCGGCGGAGAACCTGGTCAGCGTGCATTTTTCGGTGACCTCGCTGGATCCACGCCTGTCGGCAAAGCTCGAGCCGCGCGCCTCTGCACCGCACGCGCGCCTGCGCGCGATGAAGCGTCTGCATGAGGCGGGCATTCCGGTTGGCGTGATGGTCGCGCCGGTGATTCCGTGGATCAACGACAGTGAACTGGAAAGCGTGCTCGAAGCGGCGCACGAGGCGGGTGCGCGCACTGCCGGCTATGTGCTGCTGCGCCTGCCTCTGGAGGTTGCACCGCTGTTCCGCGACTGGCTGGACGCCCACCATCCGGATCGCGCCGCGCACGTGATGAGCACCATCCAGCAGCTGCGCGGTGGCAAGGACTATGACAGCCGCTTCGGCACGCGCATGCGTGGCCAGGGGGTCTATGCGGATCTGTTGAACAACCGCTTCAAGCTGGCGCGCAAGCGCCTGGGCTTCGACGCCCAGAACAGCCACTGGCCGAAACTGGATTGCAGCCGCTTCCAGAAGCCGCTGCCGCCGAAGGTGGATTCGCCGCAGGGGTCGTTGTTCTGAAGTAGTGCGCTACTGCGGAACGCATATGGAAAACTTTGATCGCGATCTGCGCCTCGGCGACGGATGCGACATCGCGACTGCACACATCGCTCTGTTCAACTGTGTGAACTCCAGATTACTATCCACTTCCTCCTGAACCCACGGCTCAGGCGAAAGCGACTTCAGATCCGGCAACACAAGGAATAAAAGCGAGCATGAAGCTCCGTACGAAAGGCGTGTCTACCACCGCCGCACTTCTGCTGCCCGTGCTGATGTCGGGCTTTCTCCTGGCACCTCCTGCGTCCGCGAAAAAGGCAACCAGGATCTTCTATCAGAACAACAACGGGGACTCCGGAATCAAGGATCTGGACAAGATCACCGTTACCCGTATGCGTGGTCCATCAGTTGGCACTTCAGGTGTCATCTCGATTGGCATAGGGGTGTCCTACCACTCGGACGCGTCGATGCCCGCCAGGACAGCGGTGGAACAGGAAACCGACGATCGTCGTGATGACTGCGGCGAGCGCAAGGGCAACCCCGTCGTGCTCTACACCGGCAACAAGGTCGAAATCGAACGGGACTTCACCGTCGGTGGGGAGATGGGCCTGTACCTGGAGCGCACCTACAACCATCACTGGAGTGCTGCGGGCCTGTTTGGCAACCACTGGATCAGCAACTTCGACTACAGCATCGCATTCTCGAACGCGCAGAAGACGGCCTGGGCACAGCGGCCGGACGGACGCAGGCTCAAGTTCGTCTGGAGCGAAGCGAACGGGCGCTGGAACGAGGATCGCGCCAAGCCGATCGCCTACCTGACAAAGAACAGCGATGGCAGCTTCACCCTGTACAACGAGGAGCTGGGCAGCGAGCGGTACGACGCTGCTGGATACATTACCGAGCTTCGCAATGAGCAGGGCGTCTTCTGGACATTCACGTACAGTGACAAGTATCTGCAGAAGGTTACGCACTCCTCCGGCCGCAGCATCCAGTTCGTCTGGTCCAACGGATCGCTGACACAGGTCAAGGATCCTGCGGGCAACGTCTACCAGTACACCTATACCCCGAATGCGTTCGGCACGGGACGTGCGCGTCTTGCCAGCGCAACCCTACCGGGCTCGCCGCAGACCACGATCAGCTACCACTACGAGGACGCGCGATATCCAGGTGGCTTCACCGGCAAGTCCTACAACGGCGTGCGCTACTCTACTTTCGCCTACGATGCCAACAGGCGAGCAACGCTCTCGGAACATGCCGGCGGTATCGAGCGGCACACCTTCAGTTACGCCATCGAGAGCAGCGCGCCGGTGGCGGTACCTCCAGCGCCGGTGCATCCAGGCGGCATCCGGGGCAACGAAGAGACGGGCTGGTGTGAGTACAGACCGGGCCAGGGCAACATCTGCATCCAGCCACGGTCCTTGCCCGGCGGCCCTGTTCAAATCGCCGCCGACCCGAGCGCCCAAGGCGTGCTGTTGGCCGCCACCGGGGAGCGGACCCGTCCGGTCAAACTGAAGGTCAGCGAGACCAATCCACTTGGCCGCACGACAACGTATGCCTATGAGGACGGACGACAGGTGTCGGTGACCGGCAACCGATCAACGACCTGTCCCGCCAGCTACAAGGAACGCACCTACGATGCCAATGGCAATCCTGACCTCGTTCACGACTTTGTCGACAACGTCACTGATTTTGATTACAGCCCCGATGGCAATCTGCTGAGGAAGGCCGAGGCCGTTGGCAGCGCTGCGGAACGTGTCACGCTCTATCAGTGGGATGCGGCGGGACGGCATCTGCTGAAGGAAACGCGGGTTGGTGATCGCGAGACCAGCTTCAGCTATGACAGTCGCGGTAATGTCAGCTCGGTCACGACACGAAATCTCAGTGCTGCCGGCGTCAATGGTCAGGCCAGAACCACTCAGTACACCTATACCTACCACGCCAATGGACTGACGGCTTCCGTCAAGGAAGATGGCCCCTTGGCGCAGGACGACATCACGTCCACCTTCAATGCGAAGGGAGATCTGTCCAGTGTCACCAACGCGTTGGGGCACAGGGTGACGTACGCCGCCTACAACGAACTGGGGCAGCCGGGCCGTATCACCGGACCCAATGGCGATGTCCGTGAAATCACCTATGACGCTCGCGGTCGCGTTCTGGTAGACCGGATCAACACAGGGTCCGGTTGGGCAACGACCACAACGACGTACAACGCGACGGGCGACATTGCCAGCATCACCACACCTGTGGGAATCAAGACGCTATACAGCTACGACGCTGGCCGGCGCCTGATGAGCGAAGTTCAGCCGATTGGGAACGGCAACTGGCTGTGGACGCGTCACACGTATGACACCGCATCCAATCGCACACGCACTGAAATCGCGCAGACGGACTATTCCAGCGAGAGCGTTGTCAGGGGTGTAATCGACGAGGTCACCCACGACGCGCAATGGAACTGGTTCGTGCGAGGCTGGGCCTGCTCCTCGGGTTCGGCTTCGTCCATCCAGGTTGATGGCTATGCGGAGGGCGGAACCTATCTCGGCAGCGCACAGGCCAACCTTGCCAGCGAGAGCCAGGTAGCATCCGCGTGCCAGGCATCAGGAAATGCATATCGATTCCAGCTCCCCCTCACGCTGGAACAGCGCCAGCAGCTGGGTGGGAAAAAGATCACGCTCTACGGCCATTCTCCGCTGGGCGCGCAGTACAACCGAGCTCTGGACAACTCCAGCACCTTCTCCATTCCCACCGCGCACATCATCGGTGATGTTGCAGGGATCATGAATGATGGGAACTGGAACTATTCCGTGCAGGGATGGGCCTGCTCGGTAGGAGTCAACGCCGCAACCACGGTTCATGTCTACGCGGGTGGGCCTGCAGGGAGCGGCACCTACCTCGGCAGTGTGACCGGTATGTTGATCCCGAATGACGATGTGAAAGAGGCTTGCCAATCACAGGGCTCTTACTGGTTCGGACTTGCATTGGATGCAAATACACGAAGCGTTCATGGCGGCAAGCCGCTCTATGTTCATGGCATCTCTCCCTGGGGCGGCCCCAATCTGGCCATCAATCGGTCCGGTACGTTCACCGTTCCAACCATCTCGCGTACTGCTGAGCTGGTGCAGGCGTCAGCCGGCCCAGAGCACATCTTCAATGGTGAAACGTCCACGGTGACATTCCAGTTCCGGAACACCGGCAACGTTGTCTGGAACCCCGGTGACACCTACTTGGCGCTGACGACGTTGCGGACAAGTCAATCCGTGGGGCTCAACAGTGCGGTGGCTCCCGGTGCCGTCGCGACCTTCACCATCAACGTCTCGCCGGTCAACAGTGGCAGCGGAGTTGCCCAGTTCCAGTACTTCGGGCAGCTCGCATCCGGTGCAACCGTCTGGGGACCAAAGGGACAGGTAACGATCAGAGCCGAGAACCATACAGGAAGCTGCAACCTGATCTTCTGTGAGCAACCCCGCTAAGGAAAGCCAAGACCATGTCCACAATTGCTTTGGCCATGATGGGGCTCAACACCATCGTCTCGGCCGTGAACTACGACTACGACGAGCTGGGAAGGCTTGTCGCCGAGCGGAATGATCAGGGGCGCAATGTGCGCTATGCCTATGATCTGGAGGATCGGCTGGTGCAGACCACCGATTCCCAGAACCGGGTGAGCCGATACTCCTATGATCCGCTGGGTCGATTGCTCGTACAGACGGATGCGAATGGCGGAACGACACGCTTTGCCTACGACAAGGGTGACCGGCTGGCATCTGTGACCGATCCCCGCGGCCTGGTAACGACCTACCAGACCGATGGATTTGGACAGCTATGGACGCAGAACAGTCCGGACACGGGTCGGACAGACCACGAGTACGACGCGGCGGGCCAGCGCGTTGCGACAGTGTTGAACGACGGCAGCACTGTCGGTTACGGGTACGACGGGCTGGGCCGCTTGACCAGCCAGAATGCTGAGGGGCAGCAGCAGACCTATACGTACGACAACTGCGTGAACGGCAAGGGGCGTCTGTGTGCCCATTCGGCTCCAGGTGCAAGCGCGCGCTTCACGTACAACGCCGCAGGACAGCTGGTAAGCCGGACTGACCAGCTTTCGCAGGCGAACACCCTGAGTGAGGGAACTGTCAGCTACACCTATGACAGTATCGGGAGGAACAGCACCGTCACCTATCCCGATGGCACGCTCGCGAAGTACGTCTACAACAGTAGAGGCTTTCCGCAGTCCATGACCCTTACCAAGGGCACGGTGACGCAACAGATTATTGGATCCAGCGTCTACTCGGCCCTGGGAGCGCGGCAACGCATGCCCTTTGGCAACGGCCTGGCGCGCAGCTACGCGTTCGATCAGGGCGGCCGCCTGGAGGCCCAGGCGGTGCGGAATCAGCAGACCACCGCTCTCAGCCGCACGTCATACCGCTACAACGGCGACAACGAGATCATCAAGATCAACGACGATGTGACGAGCAACCTCAGCCAGGTCCTGGGCTATGACGCACTGGGACGCCTGAGTACGCTGACACGAGCTGGCATTGCCTATACGCTTTCCCATGACGCGGGTGGGAACTACACCGCGCTCAACGCAAAAACAGAGGCAACCCGCTACGTCATCGACGCAAGCAGCAACCGGATGCTGCAGTTCATCAACCAGGATGGCACCCGTACGTATCAGTACGATGCGCTCGGCAACAGGATCAGCGAAACATCGGGCAGCCGCATCTCGACGTTCACCTACGGCCCGTTCAACCGGATGATTCAAAGCAACGTAGGCGGGCAACGAACGGACTATCTGCTCAATGCCCAGGGGCAGCGCGTGGGCAAGAGCAGCGCGAGCTCGACCAGTCGCTACTTCTATGCAGGTCAGAACCAGCTTCTGGCCGAACAGACCGGAAACACCTGGACGAACTACCTGTGGTTCGGTGGTGAGCTGGTTGGCATCGACAGGAACGGGTCGGTGAACTTCGTTCACAACGACCATCTGGGCCGGCCGGAGTATGCGACCAACGCGTCGCAGCAGGTGGTATGGAAGGCGTACAACTATGCGTACGGTCGCAGCGTCCTGAAGGACGATATCGGTGGGCTCAACATTGGTTTCCCGGGGCAGTACTACGACAGTGAGAGTGGGCTCTGGTACAACGGATTCCGTGACTATGACGCGAGCGCTGGGCGTTATGTGCAGAGTGATCCGATTGGGTTGGCGGGGGGGATCAATACGTATGCCTATGTCGAGGGGAACCCGATCAGCATGATCGATCCACTTGGTTTGATCGGGTACCTGTGTCAAAAGGGAAACAATGTCGGTATCTCGATTCCAATCAACTTCCAGGGTGCAAACTCCGCACAGATATCGCAGGCAACGAGGGCGATCGAAAGCGCCTGGAGTGGCAAGATCGGGGCCTACAACGTAAAGACAACAGTGAAGTCCATTCCGGTTTGGCACACCGCCACGACTAACGGAATCGCCATCCGATCCGGAACACGCGAGTCGTATGTGCAGATGCCTTGGGCCAATGAGGGAGTCTGGTATATGCCCGGCCAGTGGGGCGACGCGACATTGGCTCACGAGGCAGGTCACTTGTTGGGTTTGGCTGACTATGGGACCGGAATCATGGGCAGAGATCTCAGTGTTCCGGTGTCCGAGCAGAACATACAGGATCTCCTCGACCCTTCAAATGAGGCCATAATCCGTGTCTGTCAATGTAGTAACTAGAATTTCATTCTCCATGGTTCTGATGGCGATGCTCGGCTGTCAGGCGACCGAAGGTAACACCACACTCAGCCAACGATATGGGATATGCGCCAACCTCCCAGCCGGTGTTGAGTTTCGAAAGGTCCCACCCGGACCTGACTTTGATCTTGGGGTTCTAGAGTCCGAGGGGCATTACGCGGAAGTCTTCATCGGACGTCACCCGAAGTTCTCTCATCGCGTCATCAAGAGGGGCGTAACCGCTACAGATGGATTCGAGCTTTTGGGCCAGGAGTCCGGCGATGGCGTGGAAAGAATGCTGTACGCATATAATCGCGGTGACCCTGAAGGTCCGAGTTACGTCATGTTCATGGCCGTCGATATCCAGCCGATGAAGAAAATTCTGAATGCAAATAATTTTCTTGTGAGTTGCAGGTAAACAGAAGTTCGCAGTCCGTGCCGTTACTGTTAACTCTTTGCCCGAGTTTCAAATCTTTCAGTTCGATCGAGAAGAAGATAATGGTCAAATATAGAAAATACGGCACCGAAATTGGCGGTCTCAACTTGTAAGTGCAACAGGTGATCTGAATGCCTGCAGTTCGGTATTAATGGCCTCTGCAGGTGTCTTCCAGCCCAGCGTCTGACGCGGTCGGGTATTCATCAACCACGCTACAAGGTTGAGATATTCCTGGCTGGCCATGGACAGATCCGCGCCCTTGGGCAGAGACTGGCGCAGCAAACCATTGACGTTCTTGTTGCTTCCACGCTGCCATGGCGGCTGCAGTTGCGAGCATACCCGTTACAGCTAGCTTCCCGTACTGCAGTTGCCTACGCTGTTGGTTCGGCGTTCGGTCGCCAAACTGGACTTAAGGTCGCAGGTCTCGCGGCATATGGATCTGCAATCAAAGCAGCACACAACAATTCTGGCGCATTGGCGGCTGCGGCTGTAGTGGGAGAGGAGATATGCAATTGAAATCCCCATTCAAGTTTTCATGCCCCAGTTGTGGTGCTCCGAGGCAGGGCTTTCCGCTTCGCCGTTCGATCGAGAAGAAGGTAAGGACCGAATGCAGTAGCTGCGGAACCGAAATCGTTTCGGAGCTGGGCCACGTTAGATATGCAATCTGCTACGTAATCGCTTTGGTTTCTGTGGCGCCCATTGGTATTGTCCTTGTTGCGGGAATTTTGACCGCACAGTGGCTATGGGTAGCTGCAGCACTCATCCTTTCCAGCCTCATTTGGACTCCGACCATGCTTTTCCATTCGCGGAACGCCAAAGTGCTCATCGCCGACAGGCGACCGGAGCGATATGGGCGAACGCACACGCCAAGCACGTAGCTCCTGGTGGTGCCCCCCCACTGACAGCTTCTGCGTATTCCGGGCGGGGTCCAGTTCGTTGCGATGAATCTGCCGCCGCCGAGCATCGATTGCCAACATCGCAAGACTGCGGTCGGTGCTGCGACTGGAACTCCACACCATATGGTGTGGGTTCACCGTCTGATGGGGTAATAAATCAGTGATGCCTCACCCACCCCCAAACAACTTCTGCGCACTCTGGAACAGGATCCAGCTCGTCGCGATGAACTTGTCGCCGCCCTGCGGCCGGTTGCCGCGATGGGTGTGGGTGAAGGCGGTCGGGGCGATCAGCAGGCTGCCGGTACGCGGTGCGATCTTGCGGCCCTGGAACAGGAACTCGGTTTCGCCTTCGTCGAATCCATCGTTGAGGTACAGCGTCCACAGCACGTGCCGGTGCAGCGTCTCGGCCTGCGCATCCTTCGGGTACAGCTCGCAGTGCCAGTACGGGTAACCGCCCTCGCCTGCGGCATACCACTGCAGGTTGATCGCGCCCGGGCGCAGGCAGGTGCGCGCCAGGTCGGCCAGCTGCTGCTCCGGCATGTCGGGGAAGTCCTCGGCCGACAGGCGTCGCGGCTGACCGTCGCTGTCCTGGATCTGCAACATCAACGGTGCGATCAGCGCCTGTGGATAACGGCGTAGATAAGTCAGCAGGCCCTTGAACACGGCCTGCTGCAGCTGTACGTCGACGTCCTGCCAGCCCTCCAGGCCGCTGATGCGCAGGTCCTTGCTGTGCTTGAGTTCCGGGAACACGCCGCTGCCGACGGCACCTGGCATCAGGCCGCGGGTGGCACGCAGGCGCTCGACGATGGCAGCACAGACCTCCGTGGGGACCGCGTTGTGGATGACTTCGATGAAATCGACCGGGCCCTGCTCGTGCATGCGTGCATTCCTTCGGCGGCAAGGGCTTGATGGTGCCGTTTGCCGCCGTCGGTGTCACCCCACGGTCATGTCATTGAACTGCCATGAGCGTGGCCGCAGTGCGCCGCTCAGGCCTGTGCGGCGTCGTGCTGGTGGTGGTACCGCACCGCCTCGGCCACTTCCTCGCGCGAGCCGAGAAACACCGGCACGCGCTGGTGCAGCTGGTCGGGCTGGATGTCGAGGATGCGCTCGCGGCCGGTCCAGGCGGCACCGCCGGCCTGCTCGACCAGCAGGCCCATCGGGTTGGCTTCGTACATCAGGCGCAGCTTGCCGGCCTTGGACGGATCCTTCCGGTCCCACGGATAGATGAAGATGCCACCGCGCGTCAGGATGCGATGCACATCGGCCACCATGCTGGCGATCCAGCGCATGTTGAAGTTCTTGCCACGCGCACCTTCCTTGCCGGCCAGCAGATCGCCGACATAGGCCTGCATCGGTGCTTCCCAGTGGCGCTGGTTGGACATGTTGATGGCGAATTCCTGGGTGGCCGCCGGAATCTGCATGTTCTCGGTGGTCAGCACGAACTCGCCCTTCTCGCGATCCAGGGTGAAGGCATGCGTTCCGTGGCCCACGGTGAGCACCAGCTGGGTGCTCGGCCCGTAGATGCAGTAGCCGGCCGCGATCTGCTTGCTGCCCGGCTGCAGGAACGCGTCATCGCCCGGCAGTTCGACGTTGGTCGGGCAGCGCAGCACCGAGAAGATGGTGCCGACGGAGACGTTGACGTCGATGTTGGAGCTGCCATCGAGGGGATCGAACAGCAGCAGGAAATCGCCACGCGGGTAGATGTCCGGCACCGGCTGGCTGTGGTCCATTTCCTCCGAGGCGCAGGCGGCGAGGTGGCCACCCCAGGCGTTGGCTTCGAGCAGGATCTCGTTGCTGATGACATCCAGCTTCTTCTGCGCCTCGCCCTGCACGTTGCCGGTACCGGCGTCGCCGAGCACGCCGCCGAGGGCGCCCTTGCTGACGGCGATGGAGATGCTGGTGCAGGCGCGGGCGACGACCGCGATCAGCTGACGCAGGTCGGCATTGATGCGGCCGGCGTGCTGTTCCTGGATCAGGAAGCGGGTCAACGAGGTACGGGACATGGGCGGACAGGTCTCGGCAGCGGGAAAACGCCTATTGTCGCCCGTCTGGCCGCTGCGTGCGTGAGCGCGGGAAGGCGTAATCGTTTCCAGATGCGCTCGTAGCGCCTTCCTTTTGTCGAGGCTCGTGGGAAGGGGAGGCGATGCAGGACACGCTGCAAAAACAAAGGCGCCTTCCGGCGCCTTTGTCTTCAAGCCACTGGAGCGTGGGTTCAGCCCTTGGCCACGGTGGCCACGGCCTTGGCGACATACTCCAGGTTGTTCTGGTTCAGCGCAGCCACGCAGATGCGGCCAGTGCCGACGGCGTAGATGCCGAACTCGTCGCGCAGGCGCTCGACCTGCTCGCGGCTCAGGCCGGAGTAGGAGAACATGCCCGCCTGCTCGTTGATGAAACCGAACTGCGGGGCGCCGGCGGCCGCCAGCTTCTCGACCAGGCCCTGACGCAGCGCGTGGATGCGTTCGCGCATCTCGGTCAGCTCCTGCTCCCACATCGCACGCAGTTCCGGGTTGGTCAGTACACCCGCCACCAGCGCTGCACCGTGGGTGGAGGGGCTGGAGTAGATGGTGCGGATCACGCGCTTGACCTGCGACTGCACGGCCTTGGCGTCGGCGGCGGTCGGCGCCACCATCGACAGTGCACCCACGCGCTCGCCGTACAGCGAGAACGACTTGGAGTACGAGTTGGCGACGATGAAGCTGTCGATACCGGCTTCGGCGATGATGCGCACGGCGGCGCCATCCTGCTCGATGCCCTTGTCGAAGCCCTGGTAGGCCATGTCGATGAAGGGGAACAGCTGGCGGTCCTTGAGCAGCTGCGCGACCTGCGTCCACTGCGTGACCGTGAGGTCGGCACCGGTCGGGTTGTGGCAGCAGGCGTGCAGCAGCACCACGCTGCCCGGCTGCAGCTTCTGCAGGTCGGCCAGCATGCCGTCGAAGTCGACACCGTGGGTCGCGGGATCGAAATAGGTGTAATCCACCACCTCGAAGCCGGCGGCACTGAACACCGCGCGGTGGTTTTCCCAGCTCGGGTTGCTCAGCGCGACGGTGGCGTGCGGCAGCAGCTTCTTGAGCACGTCGGCGCCGACGCGCAGCGCACCGCTGCCACCGACGGTCTGTGCGGTGGTGACGCGGCCTGCGGCCAGCAGCGGCGAATCCTTGCCGAACACCAGCTCACGCGTCGCCTGCGTGTACGCCGGAAGGCCGTCGATCGGCAGGTAGCCGCGCGGTTTGGCTTCGGCGGCGAGCTGCTGCTCGATCTGCTTGACAGCGCGCAGCAGAGGAATGCGGCCACTCTCGTCGTAGTAGATGCCCACACCCAGGTTGACCTTGGTCGGGCGGCTGTCGGCGTTGTATGCCTCGGTCAGGCCCAGGATCGGGTCGCCTGGGACCAGTTCCACGTTTGCAAAGAAGGACACGGCGGTACTCGTTCGGTAGACGGAAAGGGGGAGGAATTGCGCCACGCGGCTTGCGGCATTTCGGCCGAAAACGGCCCATCGTAACAAAGCCTGTCGGGGCTGGCCGCCACCATCGTCATCCGCAGCCCCGTACCATGGCGTGCGTTGCCGACCGATCCATCAACCTGAATCATGAATCCTGCCCCACGCCGCAATCGCCTGCCCCTGTCCGCCCTGCTGCTGTCGCCGCTGGTCGCGATGGCGGAGCCGTCCACGACCGCCCTGCCCCCGGTGCAGGTGCAGGCAGCCCGTGTGCAGGGGATCGATCCGTTCGCCCTGCCCGCCAGCCAGGACACGGTCTGGATCGATGCTGACCGCGCCGGCACCGGGGCGCAGCTGTCCGAAGCATTGGGCGGGGTGCCGGGCCTGCTGGCCCGCGACCGGCAGAACTTCGCGCAGGACACCCAGCTGTCGATCCGGGGCTTTGGCGCCCGCTCGACGTTCGGCGTACGCGGGGTACGCGTGCTGATCGACGGTGTGCCGGCAACCATGCCCGATGGGCAGGGCCAGCTGTCGCACGCCAGCCTGCTGGGTGCCGAACGCGTGGAGGTGCTGCGTGGACCCTTCTCGGCGCTGTACGGCAATTCCTCCGGTGGCGTGCTGCAGGTGTGGAGCGCGCAGGGCCGGGCGGGCGACCCGTGGCGGCTGCGGCTCAGCGCGGGCGCGGACACGACCCTGAGCGTGGGTGCGCAGCTGCGCGGCGCGGGTCAGGTGCTGGACTACAACATCGCGGCCAACCACTTCCGTACCGATGGCTGGCGCGACCACAGCCGTGCCCGGCGCGAATCGCTCAACGCCCGCGTCGGCGCCGAACTGGCAGGCGGGCGGCTGGAGCTGCTGCTCAACGCGCTGGATGCGCCCGATGCGCAGGATCCGCTGGGTCTGACCCGCGCGCAGGTCGCGGCCGACCCGCGCCAGGCCACCGCCGTCGCTCATCAGTACAACACCCGCAAATCAGTGCGCCAGCAGCAGGCCGGCCTGCGCTGGAGCCGCGAGGCCGGCGCGCAGCGGTGGCAGCTGATGGGCTATGCCGGCCAGCGCTCGGTCACCCAGTATCTGGCGATCCCGCCGACGGCCCAGGCCAACCCGTTGCATGCCGGCGGTGTGATCGACCTGGACAGTGGTTATGGCGGCCTGGACGCGCGCTGGAGCTGGCAGGGCGAGGTGGCCGGCCGACCGCTGGACCTGGTCGCCGGGCTCAGTGCGGACCGCCAGCGCCAGCAGCGCACCGGCTACGAGAACTTCGTCGGCAGCACACTGGGCGTGCGCGGGCGCCTGCGACGCGACCAGATCGACATCGTGCAGAACGTAGACCAGTTCGCCCAGGCCTGGTGGCAGTGGAGTCCGCGCTGGTCGCTGCTGGCCGGCGTGCGGCACAGTGCCGTGCGCTTCGAATCGGACGACCGCTACATCACCGACCGCAACCCGGACGACAGCGGCCACCGCCGCTACCGGGCCACCACACCCGTGGCCGGCATCAGCTTTGAAGCCCACCCGCAGTGGCGCCTGCATGCCGCCGTGGGCCGTGGCTTCGAGACACCGACCTTCAACGAACTGGGCTATCGCGCCGACGGCCAGGCCGGGCTGGCGCTGGATCTGGCGGCGGCGCGCAGCCGCACGCTGGAGATCGGCAGCAAATGGCATGCACAGGATGGAATGCAGCTGGATGCAAGCCTGTTCCGCGCAGATACCGACGACGAGCTGGCCGTTGCCAGCAATATCGGTGGCCGCAGCACCTACCGCAACATCGGCCGTACGCGGCGCCAGGGCATCGAACTGCAGTACCGGCAGCCGCTGGCCGAGCAGCTGGAACTGCAGCTGGCCTGGACCTGGCTGCAGGCACAGGTGCGGTCGCCCTATCTGACCTGTGCCGGCAGCGGCTGCCGTGTGCCCGATACCCGCGTGGATGCCGGCAGCCGCCTGCCGGGTGTTCCACGCCAGCAGGCCTTCGCCCGCCTGCAGTGGACGCCTGCGGACTGGCAGTGGGCGGTGGAGGCCACCGCGAGTAGCGATACCGTGGTGAACGACCTCGCCGACGAACGCGCGCCGGGTTACGCCCTGCTGCATCTGGAAGGGGGCCGCCAGTGGCGGCTGCCCGGAGGCGAGCTGCGTGCCTTCGCCCGGCTGGAGAACGTGCTTGACCAGGCCTACATCGGCTCGGTCATCGTCAACGATGGCAATGGCCGCTACTACGAGCCCGGCCCGGGCCGCCGTGCCAGTGTCGGCCTGCAGTGGTCATGGCGCTGACCTGACCGGCGGCGCCTGCGGGCCGTCAGTCGGGCGCCTTGGCCGGCACGAACGGTGAGGTCGGGTCGCTGGCCGGGAACGTTTCCTCCAGCGCCTCGTCCTGGTTGTCGCTGGCGTGCTGCTTGCGTTCGCGTCGCTTGAGCGGGCTCTCCTGCCCTCCCCGATGGCGGTCGCCGCCGTCCTTGCGGTCCAGCGCGGCCTGTTCAGCCTCGCGCTTCACGGGCAGATGCTCGCCGGACTGTGCGGCGTCGAAGAAGGGCGCGCCCGTGCCACGGAAGTCGGCATCATCGTTGTCGTGCTTGCCGCGCTGCTCGCCGGGAATTGGCGCACGGTTCTCGCGGAGCGGGTCTCGGGAGGTCTCTCGGCTCATGATCAGGTACCTGCGCATGGGGAGGACCACTACACCTCCACCGAGGTAAAGGCACCGCGAACCCTGCGTCATGAACATCTCTGTCACGGCTGGATAACGCTGCCGCCGGTATTCCTGCCCACCCGACCCGCTGCAGGAGCCGGTCATGCCCCGCCTGGAACGCCCCGCCCCGTCCGTGTTCAACGCCCTGCTCGATCCGCTCGGCCAGCGCACCGCGCAGCGCCGGACGCGTCGCCACGAAGATCCGCAGGCCGTGGCCCAGGATTACCTCCAGTACATGCTCAGCGATTACGAGGAACGTCGTGGTCACGGTCATCGCAACTGGCGTGACCTGTGCCCGGTGTATGCCTTCGCACTGACCACACATGCGGCGGACTGGCCGCGTGGGGATGCGGCCGATACCTGCGAGGAGCTGGCCGAGCATTGGGAACAGATGCGAGGACAGTCGCGGCTGGGCTGGTCGCAGGCGCGGCCGGTGGTGGAAGACGCATGGCGCGCGCTGGATCATATTCCGGCAGCGGCGGTAAGACCCCTGCTGCAGTGACCTGGCCGGGATGCTGCGCGCCGACCCGGCGTGCACGGCATCGACACGGGTGGTTTACACCCGGCACCGGAAGCTGACGGTCCTGCTCAAGCACAGGTGCGCGCATGGCCCGCCCGATCTGGACCGGAACACTCTCCTTCGGCCTGCTCAACGTGCCGGTGTCGCTGATGTCCGGCGAACGCAAGGTCGATCTACAGTTCCGCATGCTCGATTCGCGCGACCGCAAACCGATCCGCTTCGAACGGGTCAACGCCGATACCGGTGAGGAAGTTCCGTGGAAGGACATCGTCAAAGCCTACGAGTACGACAAGGGCAGTTATGTCGTGCTGGAGGAAGGCGACATCCGATCGGCGGCGCCCGAAAGCCATGAGACCGTGGAGGTGGAGACCTTCGTGGACGCGGCGCAGATCGATCCGCGCTACTACGAAAAGCCCTATCTGCTGGTGCCGGGCAAGAAGGCCGAGAAGGGCTATGTACTGCTGCGCGAGACGCTGCGCAGCACCGGCAAGGTCGGCATTGCACGGGTGGTCGTGCGTACCCGCGAGTATCTTTGCGCGGTGATGCCGCACGAGCACGCCCTGGTGCTGATGATCCTCCGCTATCCGCAGGAGCTTGTCGATCCGGAGGACCTCAAGCTGCCCACCGGCACCCTGTCCGAGTACCGCATCACCGGCAAGGAAACGGCGATGGCCGAGCAGCTGATCGAGTCGATGGCTGGCGACTGGGATCCGTCGCAGTATCACGACGAGTTCCGCGAGCGCCTGCAGCAGGTGCTCAACAAGCGGATCAAGGCCAAGGGAGGCACCACCCGGGTGGACGAAGAACCTGCACCGCGCGAGGACGCCACCACCAACGTGGTCGATTTCATGGCCCTGTTGCAGAAGAGCCTGGATGCGAACAAGCGAACCCCCGCGAGCAAGACGGCCGCGCGCAAGGCGCCGGCGAAGAAGGCGGCCGGCAAGACAGGCAGGAAGACCGCGAAGAAGGCAGCGAAGAAGGCAGCGCCACGGCGCAAGGCGGGGTGATCCATGTCGCTGCATCAGTACCGGCGCAAGCGTCGGCTCGGCGGCGGCAACGGGCAGACGCCGGAACCGGACGACCAGCCGGCGCCGGGTGATCCGAAGCGGCGGCCGATCTTCGTCATCCAGCTGCATCACGCCAGTTCGCGCCATTTCGATTTCCGCCTCGAAATGGACGGCGTGCTCAAGAGCTGGGCGGTACCCAAAGGGCCGTCGCTGCGCGTTGGCGAGAAGCGGCTGGCGGTGGAAGTGGAAGATCATCCCCTGTCCTATGCCGGCTTCCAGGGCGATATTCCCGAGGGCCACTACGGTGCTGGTCACGTGGAGGTCTTCGACCACGGCACCTGGGCATGCGCGGGTGATCCACTGCAGGCGCTGGCAGCGGGCAAGATCGATTTCGTCCTGCATGGCCAGCGGCTGGCCGGGGAATGGAAACTGGTGCGGACCGCGATGAAGGGACGCCAGGTGCAGTGGCTGTTGATCAAGCGCGAGGACAGCGAGGCCCGCGACGCAGAGGCCGACGACCTGCTGCACGCGCCATTGCGTGAACACCCCGGGAGCGCGAAGAAGATGACGGGCAGGAAGACACGCAAGGCGGAGTCGCGCTGGCGCGCGCGCGCGCTGAAACTGCAGGGCGCCCGCGACCGCCCGTATCCGCGTGCATTCAAACCACAACTGACCGACCACCGCGATGCCGCGCCCGATGGCGATCGCTGGCTGCACGAGATCAAGTGGGATGGCTATCGCCTGCTGGCCGATCTGCACGGCGGTGAAGTGAAGCTCCGCTCGCGCAACGGGCTGGACTGGACCGGGGACTTCCCTGAAGTCGTGCAGGCCGTGCAGGCGCTGCCGGTTGATGACGCGCGCCTGGACGGTGAACTGGTAGTGCTCGACGAGAAGGGGCGCAGCGATTTCGCCGCCCTGCAGCGGGTCATCGATGGCAGCTCGAAGGTGCCGCTACGCTACCTTCTCTTCGACCTGCCCGGCGTGGCGGGAGTGGACATCAGCGCGGCACCGCTGCTTGAGCGCAAGACGCTGCTCAAGGCGTTGATCGGCGACACGCCCGGAACGCTGGCGTTCAGCGATCACGTCCTCGGCCATGGGCCGCAGGTCTTCGCCGCCAGTGGTAAGGCCGGGTATGAGGGCATCGTCAGCAAGCAGGTGGACGCGCCCTACGTCAACGTGCGTGCGCGCAGCTGGGTGAAGGTCAAGCATGAGGACACCGATGAGTTCCTGATCGTCGGCCATACCGCGCCGAAGGGCTCGCGCGTGGGGTTCGGATCGTTGCTGCTGGCAACTCCCGACAAGGACGGCCTGCGCTACGTGGGTCGCGTCGGCACCGGCTTCGACGATGACAGCCTGCGCGCGCTGGCGCGGACGCTGAAGCCGTTGGCGGTGGAGGACGCTGCGGTGGCGCTGCCCGCGCACGTCCCGTTCCGCGCCGCCAGCGTGCACTGGGTGAAGCCAGTGAGGGTGGCCGAAGTGGCCTTCCGTGGCTGGGGCAAGGAGGGGCTGCTGCGACAGGCCAGCTTCAAGCGGCTGCGCAGCGACAAGAGCGGCGAGGATCTGGCGATGCCTGCAAAGACCACGAGCAGCGACGACGCGGTTGCCATCAGTCACCCTGAGCGTGTGGTCTTCGCGAAGAAGAAGATCCGCAAGGGCGACGTGGCCGACTACTACCGGCAGATGGCGCGCTGGATCCTGCCCGGGATCGTGGGCAGGCCCCTTTCGCTGCTGCGCTGCCCTGATGGCGCGGGCAAGGCCTGCTTCTTCCAGAAGCACCACAGCCCGGGCCTGGGCGACGCCGTGCATGCGGTCCCCCTGCAGCAGAAGAGCGGTCGCGAGGACTACGTCTACATCGACGATGTACGCGGCCTGCTGCAGCTGGTGCAGATGAACACGCTCGAGCTGCATCCCTGGGGCGCCACGGTTGCCGATCCCGAACATCCAGACCGGCTGGTATTCGATCTGGACCCCGGTGAGGGCGTCGGCTGGAACGAGGTCAAGGCCGGCGCGCGCGACGTGCGCGACCGGTTGCAGGAGATCGGCCTGCGCAGTTTCGTGCGGCTGTCCGGCGGCAAGGGCGTGCACGTGGTGGTCCCCCTGCAGCCCTCCGCCGACTGGGAACAGGCGAAGGCATTCTGCGAGGCCTTCGCGCAGGCGATGGCACAGCAGGCGCCCGAACGCTATGTGGCAACGATGAGCAAGGCCAAGCGCGGCGGTGTGATCTTCATCGATTGGTTGCGCAATACGCGTGGCGCGACCAGCGTCTGCTCCTGGTCGCTGCGCGCCCGCGAAAGTGCGGGCGTGGCGGTGCCGCTGCGCTGGGAAGAGCTTGCGCGGATCAAGGCGGCCGACGCCTTCCCGCTCGACAAGGCGCTGGCACGGGCCAAGCGCCTGAAGGCCGATCCGTGGCAGGGCATCGATGCGGTGAAGCAGACCCTGCCGTCGCTCGATCTGTAGGGCCGGGGCATTGGCCACGGCCCTGCAGCGGCGGGCTCAGAAATCCGCGCGGATGCCGAAGGTGATGCGACGGCCGGAGAACTCGTACTGGGTCGGGAAGGCCTTGTCGATGGTGTAGCCGGTGGTCTTCTCGTCGAGCAGATTGATCGCCTCCAGGTTCAGCTTCCAGGTGTCGGTGAGGCGGAACCCGATAGAGGCATCGAGCTGGCCATAGGCATCGCGGTAAACCGGATACATATTCAGATGGATGTACTCGACGTACTTGTCCTTGTAGTTGTACGAGGCGCGCGCGCTGAAGCGATCGTTCTCGTAGTACAGGGTGAAGTTGTACGCCTTCTCGGCCAGGCCTTCCGGCGGCGTCGGGATATCCAGGTCGGATGCACCGGTCAGCGAATTGTCGAGCTGGGTGTAGTTGGCATTGATGCCCCAGCCTTCCAGCGCCGGGTGCAGCATCGACAGCGGCAGCTGCGCGACCAGTTCCACGCCGGTCACCTTGTACGAGCCATCGGCGTTGACCGGCTGGTAGACCTCGAAGTCGTAGTAGCCGTCCAGCGAACCGTTGGCGTTGAGTTTCTCCACGTTCGGCACGATGCCGGTCAACGACTGCCGCACTACGCCGTCGATCTTCTTGGAGAAGTACGACGCGGCCAGCAGGCCACCGTTCTGCAGGTACTTTTCCAGGCCCACTTCCCACTGCCTGGCGGTGGTCGGCTTCAGTGCCGGGTTGCCGTCCATGAAGCGGAAGCTGCTCCAGCTGACGGTGCGGCGGTAGGCAATGTCGGTCAGCGACGGACGCATCAGCGTTTCCGAGGCAGCACCGCGCAGCACCAGGCCGTCGGCGATCTCGGCGGTCATGTTGAAGCTGGGCAGGATCCTGCTGTAGTCGCCGCTGCTGGAGATCGGTGTGGCGGTGAAGCCGTTGCTGCCATCCGGGTTCTGCACCGGATGGAAGCCTGACGAATCGACGTCGGTGTCGATCGAACGCACGCCGAGGTTGGCGTACACCGGTACCTGTCCGATATCGAAGTAGAGATCGGCCATGGCATACAGGGCCAGGGTCTTCTCCTTCACCTCGTAGTACTGGCCCGGATCGATCGGGGTTTCATAGCCCGGGTAGCGGAACGTAGCGCGCGCATAGGCGTTGGAAACCTGCTGCCAGTCCAGGTCGCTCGGGCGATACGCACCACCCGGTGCCAGCTGGCTGATCCACACCGGGTTGCTGTCGGCCAGCGTGCGCGTATTGACCCACGCGGCGCTGCCGGCGGCCGGGCCCTGGATCTTGCCGCTGCCGAACGCGCGTTCCTTGGTCTTGTCGGTGTAGCGCGCGCCGAACTGCACGCCGCTCAGTGCCGGGAAGAAGGCCAGGTTCATCTGCCGCCTCAGGTCGAGCTGCGCGGCGTACTTGTCATCCTTCACCTTCTCCAGCTCGGTTTCGTACGCTTCGAACAGGTACTTGTCCGCGGCGTTGTACATGTCGAAACCGCCGGCTGTGCTCGGCACGGTCTCGCCGCCGCTGCGGGTCCAGCGCGTGCGCGACGGCGCGTAGGCCACGTGCTTGAGGTTGGCGTAGTCCGAGTCCTTGCGCGCGCCGGAGTAGCCGACCAGCGCGTCGATGTCCCAGTTGCCCACCTTCCAGTCCAGCGTGCTGCTGAACTGACGGTAGTCGGTATTGGCGTTGCGTTCCTTGCTCAGGATTTCGTGCTGGGTGGCGGTGTAGGACACGTCCTTCAGCACGGTGATGCCGTAGGCCGACAGCGTGTCACGGTCGTAGTCGTGGATGGTGTCCAGCGTGCTGCGGCTGGAGGCCGAGTACGCTGCGGCATCGTACTCGTCCTCGTGTGTGTCGTAGCCGCCGAGCATGGCGTCGAAGCTGAGCGAGAACGTGTCGCTGGGCTTGAACTGCAGCGAGGCGGTGGCGCCCCACTGGTCCTGCTCGTTGAGGTAGACGCGGTCGCCGACCTTGTCCTGGAAGACAATCCGGCTGGTTTCATCCTTGTCCATCCGGTTGCTGACGACGATGCCGGCATCGCGCGCCAGCACCGCGGCGGCCTGCGAACCGCGCGTACCCGACGCCTCCAGGAAGCGGCCCATGGGACGGAAGTTGATGCCTGAGTTGGAGTCGGTGCGGTTGGTGCGCTTGGCCTTGGAGAACGACACCAGGCCGCCCCAGTTGCCCCAGGTGTCACTGGCGAGGAAGGAGATCTTCGGATCGATCTTGCCGTTGATCGAGTTGTGCGAAGCTTCGGCCGACGCACTGAACTTCGGCTCGGGGAAGTCGAATGGCTTGGCCGTTTCGATGTAGACCGAGCCGGCGATGCCGCCTTCCTCATCGGCGGCGGTCGGCGACTTCTGCACGGTCACCGTCTGCACCACGTCCGAGGCGAAGATGTCGAACTGCACGTCGCGTCCGCCACTGCCGGACGCCGTCGCCAGGTTGTTGATCGAGACCAGGGTGAACTCGCTGGGCAGGCCGCGCACGCTGACCCTGCTGCCCAGGCCCTTGTTGCGTTCGATGGTGACGCCCGGCATGCGCTGCAGCGCTTCGGCGAGATTCTGCTCGGGAAAATCGGCCACGTCGGTGGCGACGATCGAGTCGGAGAAGCCGATGTTGGCGCGCTTCAGGTCGACGGCGCGCTCCAGGCTCCGTGCATAGCTGCCGGTCACGGTGACCGTGTCCAGCTGCTGCAGCTGTTGGCGGGTATCGCCTTCGATCGCCTCCTCGGCCATCGCTTCGACGTGCAGCACGGCCAGGCCGCCGATCAGCACCGCATGCACGGCGCGGGACAACAGCTTCGCTTGGGAGGCCGCGGCGGCGGCCTCCCGGGTCTGGTAACGCATCGGATGATTCCCCGGTTCCCTGTGGTGTCTTACGCCGCGCCTGTTCCCGGGTTCCGTGGGTACAGGCCCCTGCGCCGCGTTGCCGACGTTCGGCGGGCACCGAGCCTAGGGGGAGATTGTTAAGCCCGTGTTGCGCTGCGTGAGGGCCGGCGTCCGAACCCCCATCCCAGCAGCAGCTGCACCGGCAGTGATACCAGCAGGCCGATGACGAACCAGCGTGGGAAATCCGCGCCGAGCGTCCACAGGCCGTAGCCTGCGCCCAGCACCAGCAGCGACCAGATCGAGGTGCCGTGCGCGCGCGGCCAGCAGGGCGCGTAGTAGGTGGCGAAGGCGATCGCGGCGATGCCGCCGAGCACGGTGAACGCCAGGTCCCAGCCCAGCTGCGCTTCGCTGCCGGGATGCAGGCCGAGCAGTGCAGGCAGCCAGCCACCGGCACTGGTGACCAGGGCAAGCGCGAGCAGCGCGCCAGCCAGGGCGACGATGGAAAGAAAGACAGTCTTGAGCATGCCGGGCATGGCCGCATTGTACGGCCGGACCGGCAGGGTGATGGCTTACAGCAGCTGCCTCAGCATCGCCTTCAGGCGTCGCCCTTCCTGCTGGAAGTAGTCGCGCTGCTCACGCCAGGCCGGGAACCGTTGCTCGACCTCCTGCCAGAACGCCGGCGAGTGGTTGGGCTGGATGAGGTGGCAGAGCTCATGCACCAGCACATACTCGAATGCCTGCGGACGCCCCAGGACCAGCGCAAGATCCAGGGCCATGCTGCCATCGGGAGCCAGCGAACCCCACTGCGAGGACATCACCTTCAAGCGCAGGCGGCTGGGTGCCCGTGGCAGGCCGGGCAGGTAGCGCGGCAGCCAGCGGCCCACGTCGGCGCGGGTCTGCGCCTCGAAGAACTCGCGCAGCAGACGGCGCAGGGTCGCGTCACCGGCACGGGTCGGCCACTGCAGGCAGGCGCCGTGCTCGTCGATGTCCAGGCGTGCGTAGCGGCCTTCCTGCCAGCGCAGCGGCAGCAGCTCCCCGCGCAGGGGCAGCACTCCGTCCACGCCGGGCTGCAGCGGTGCGGGCAGGCCCTGGCCCTGGTACTGGCGCAGCTGCAGTGCCAACCAGTCGCGATGCTGCTCCAGGAAACGTTCGCCCATCACCAGGCTGGCGCGCGGCGGCAGGGTCAGGCGCGCGCCGCGTTCGTCGACGCTGAGCTTGATGCGGCGCGCGCGCGGATCGCGTACGCGCAGCACGTCGATCTCGGCATCCTCCAGGCGCAGGCGAACGGTATCGCGCTGCACGGTGGCGGGCGGTGTGGGCGAGATCAGGCGGCGCAGCAGGCGGCTCATGCAGCCAGCATAGCGCTGCTTCGGGCCGCTGGATGACCGGCGGCCCACGCGGTGCCTGTTCAGTCAGCCTTGCTGAGCTTGAACGCCTCTTCCAGCAGCAGGAACAGGCGGCGGATCTCGGCGCTCTGCAGGGCGAACCGTGCGTCGAACTCGGCGCGACGGCCCTCCTCGTCGGCATGCTCGAGCTGGTCCAGGGCGCCGTCGAGGAACTTCAGCTTGCGCACGATCAGGTCGTCGCCGATGACGAAGGACAGGTTGTCTTCGAAGATCAGCGCCAGCTTGGTCACCTGCTTGCCGGCGTCCAGGTGCTTGTCGATCTCGTCGCAGCGCAGCTCCTGGTGCTGGCACTTGACCACCGCACCGCCCTCCACCGGATCCTTCATCTCGCACTCCTCGCCCAGGCTGAGCCCGGTCGGCAGCGGTTCGCCGGCGATCCAGCCGGTCAGGATCGAACGCGGCGCGACTTCGGCGTTCAGCGGCATTGCCGGGAAGCTGCCGAGCAGGCCACGGATGTCGGACATGAAGTACTCGCCGGTCTTGCGGCTGGACGTATCCACCGCGACGTAGCCGTGCTGCAGGTCGATGAAGGCGTCGTTGCGCGAGGACTTCACAAAGGCGCGCGGCAGCAGTTCATGCAGCAGGTCGTCCTTCATGCGCTTGCGTTCGCGGCCGCCGGGGCGCCGGCCTTCCTTCTCCTCGATCTCCTCCAGCTTGCGCTCGAGCAGGTCGTTGACCACGGCTGCCGGCAGGATCTTGTCCTCGCCGCCGACCGTCAGCCACAGGTGCTCGGCGATGCGGTGCGAGAGCAGTTCCTTCTCCTCGCGGCCGAACGGTGAAATGAAGCCGCGCGAATTCATCTCCAGCGCGCCGACCGGCTTGAGCACGGCGTGCGGCAGCAGCGTATCGATTTCAGAAAAATCAGTGGCGGTCGGGAAACGGAAGAACGTCAGGTTGCGAAAGAACATGGATTTCCGGATGGCAAAGAGAAAGGGCGACCGACCTTATGCGGTGGGCGTCTCGGGATCTGCGTCGGCGTCGACCGGGGTACCGGCCAGCCAGGCATGGGCATCGGGCAGCGGCGCGTCATCGCGACGGCCCAGCGCCATGAAGTCGAACAGGGACGTGTCGGCCAGCTGCGAGGGCCGGACCTGGCCCATGGCGCGCGCGATCTGCTCGATGCGGCCGGGGTGGTCCCTGTCCCATTGCTTGAGCATCAGGCCGACCTGGCGGCGCTGCAGGTTTTCCTGGCTGCCGCACAGGTTGCAGGGGATGATCGGGAACCGGCGTGCCTGCGCGTACGCGACGATGTCGCTTTCGCGCACGTAGGCCAGCGGCCGGATCACCACGTGCCGGCCGTCATCGCTGCGCAGCTTCGGCGGCATGCCCGACAGCTTGGCGTGGTGGAACAGGTTCATGAAGAACGTGGCCACCATGTCGTCGCGGTGGTGGCCGAGCGCGATCTTGGTGAAGCCGTGGGTCTCGGCATGGTGATACAGCGCGCCGCGGCGCAGGCGCGAGCACAGCGAACACATCGTCTTGCCTTCCGGAATCACCCGGCTGACCACCGAATAGGTGTCCTGCTCGATGATGTGGTACGGCACCCCGAGCCCGGCCAGGTACTCCGGCAGCACATGCTCGGGGAAGCCCGGCTGCTTCTGGTCCAGGTTCACCGCCACCAGTTCGAACGGCACCGGTGCCTTCTTCTGCAGCTGCACCAGCATGTCCAGCAGGGTATAGCTGTCCTTGCCGCCGGACAGGCAGACCATGATCCTGTCGCCGGCCTCGATCATGCCGAAGTCGGCGATCGCCTCGCCCACCTGGCGGCGCAGGCGCTTGGCCAGCTTGTGCTGCTCGCGCTCGGCCGCGCGCGGATCGCGGGGCGTGCGCGGCAGGGGGTCGGGAAGGGAGATCACGGCACTCATGCCTGCCATTCTACCGGCTTGGAGCGGCCCCGGCCGGGGAACGGTCCGGCCCTCTCCCGGTGGTCATCATCGCTGTGTATGCTCGGAGGCTGTGGACACCTACAGCCCCGCCGAGATCGCCGAACGCCTCGCCACCCTGCGCGCCGAGCACCGCCTGCTGGATGAACAGATCACCCGCATGGCGGCCAATGGCGAGGACGAGCTCGAGTCCAAACGCCTGAAGCGGCGCAAGCTGCAGCTGAAGGACTGCATCACCCGGCTGGAAAGCCTGCAGATTCCCGACGAGCCGGCGTGAGCCGGGTTCAGGTGGGTGCCAATCTTGGTTGGCCTCTGCCCTGGTAGGTGCCAACCTTGGTTGGCACGACTGGAAGGTGTGTGGACCAAGGTCCACACCTACCGTAGGACCCGGCGCGACCTTCAATCCTGCGGCGCAGGCTCGTCCGGGCGTGCGGCTTCCGGGCTGACCCGCTCGATGGTGTGGCGCAGTTCGCGACCGAGGATGAACTTGGCGTCCTTGGCCCAGGCATCCAGGCGCTGGTCGAACAGCAGCTTGCTGTTCTCGTCGGGCCATACCAGGCGCAGTTCGCGCAGCTTCTGGATGAAGCTGCGGAACAGGGCCTTGTCGAAGAACTCCGGTGCCGCCGGCGCGTAGAGCAGGCTCAGGCGCTGTGCGGCCTGCTGGCACAGGCTTTCCAGTTCGGCGGCGCCGAGCGTGCCCGGCCCGTTCTTCACCAGCACCGAAATGGCGATGTAGTAGCGCTCGAAGGCCTGCTGCAGCGAGTGGCCGATCGCACGCAGGCGGAACACTTCGTCGGTCTGCCCGGTGTTGCGGGCAAGAATGCCGCCATCGTCCTCGTTGACGTTCTGCAGCAGTCCCTCACGCACGAACACGTCGATGGTCTGGTCGATGCGCTGGGCGAACTCGTCCTCGGTCCACGGCAGGAACAGCTCGGCCTGCAGGAACGGGTAGACGGTGCGGCCCAGCTGGACCAGGCCGGTGCGGCTCATGCGGCGGTTGTTCTGGAAACAGCACGCCACCCACGAGGAGGCGGTGAACAGGTGCAGCACGTTGTTGCGGAAGTAGCTCAGCAGCACCGCGGTGTCGCCGCTCACACTGAGCACGTCGCCCAGCGGGTGCTTGATGCGGGTGAGGACGTTGATCTCCTCGGCGTGGGCGATGATCCGCTCCGGCGAATGCGGAGTCACCGTCACCCGGTCCGAATACGGCATCTCGACCAGCAGGGTCTTGCACAGTTCGATCTGCGCGATCAGGTCCGCCTCGCCCATTGCATGCTTGGGCGTGGACAGCAGGGCCAATGCCAGCAGATTGATCGGGTTGACGTCCGCCGCACCATTGATGCGTTCCTGGATGCGCTCGGCCAGTGTATCGACAGTGGTCGACAGCCATGCCGGCTTCTCGTCTTCCGGCACCGCCTCACCCTTCCACTCCGGCGCCTTCTCGGCCAGCACGTCGTTCAGCGCGATCGGCTCGCCGAAGTTGACCACCACCTGCCCGTAGTTCTGCTTGAGCACCTTGGGGATGCCCCACAGCAGCTGCCAGATCGATTCCTTTTCCTTCGGTCGGCCGGAGAGTTCGTCCAGGTAGCTGCCACCTTCCATCAGCTTCTCGTAGCCGATGTAGACAGGCTGGAACAGCACCGGCTTGCGCGGCTGGCGCAGGAAGGCACGCAGGGTCATCGAGATCATGCCGCCCTTGGGCTGCAGCAGGCGGCCGGTACGCGAACGGCCGCCCTCGACGAAGTACTCGATGGAATAGCCACCGGCCACCAGCTGCGCGACGTACTCACTGAGCACCGCCGAGTACAGCGCGTTGCCGCGGATCGAGCGGCGGATGAAGAACGCGCCGCCCTTGCGCAGCAGCGTGCCGACCACCGGCAGGTTGAGGTTGATGCCAGCCACGATGTGTGGCGGCACGATGCCGCGGTCGTACAGCAGGTAGGACAGCAGCAGATAGTCCATGTGGCTGCGGTGGCTGGGCACGTACACCACTTCATGGCCCGGCGCGGCCGCCTTGAACTTGTCCAGATGGTGAACCAGCACACCGGCATAGATCCGGTTCCAGACATGGCTGAGCATGAAGCTGGCCGAGCGCACCACCGGGCTGGAATAGTCCGCAGCGATTTCCCAGGCGTAGGCATGCGCCTTCTTCCAGGCATCGGCCGGCTTGGAATTGTCGCGCTTGGCCTGCGCGGCGATCGCTTCGCGTACCGGCTCGGCGGCCAGCACCTGGTCCACCAGCAGGCGGCGGGTGGAAAGGTCCGGGCCGATCACCGATTCGCGGATACGGCGGAAATGAGTGCGCAGCACGCGTTGCAGCTTGCGCACCGTACGCTCGGGCTCCAGGCCCTCGTTGACGGTAGAGCGCAGCGAAATCGGCGGAGCGAAGCGGACGATGGTGCTGCGGCCGTTGAGCAGGACCGCCAGCAGGCGGCGGAAACGGCCGACCAGCGCCCAGTTCTCCGAGAACAGTACGGCAAACCACCCGCTCTGCTTGTCCGGCGCGCGGCCGACGAAGATCGACACGGGCACCAGGTGCACGTCCAGATCCTCATGCACGCGATGCGCCTGCAGGACCTTGGCCAGCGAATCGGAATGGGTCTTGGCGCCACGCTGTTCCGGAATCAGCGAGTTGCTGGAACTGCGCCGCGACAGTGCCAGGTAGGCGCGTTTGCGACCGGTCGGGTCGCCGGCCAGCGGCACCAGCGGTGACGGCAGGCCCGCTTGGCGGCACGCCTTGTCCAGGATCAGCGCGTTGGACAGCCCGTAGTCTTCCAGCACGTACATCACCGGACGGCCATCGTTGTACTGGCCCGGATCCTCAGGTTCGATCTTCAGCGACAGCCACGGCTCGACCAGGCGGCCGAGCAGCCGTGCCCACAGCGGGCGGCGGCCAGGAGGACGGGCGTGCACGGGCGGCGGCACCGGATTCGGGCCGGTACTGGTCGAGGGGGACGCCAGCGCCGTTTCGGCGGGCGTCGACTGGGATTCTTCGCCGGGGAACGGCAGCGGGTTCTGTTTCGACATCGGCGCCATTATGGCTTAGGCGGCGGCATTGCCGCTTCTTCGCCTGCATCGGCGGGTTCGGCCGGGGCGGGCGCGGCTGCCGCACGGGCCGCGTCGGCCTGGCGCAGTATCGCGTCGGTATCGGCCAGAGTGCGGGTCAGGTACCAGTGACCTTCGCGCCGGCTCAGCGGCAGCTGCAGGGTCAGCTCGCGCCCGGCCAGGTCGTACTGCAGGCGGACCAGCGCGTTGTCGCCCTCCAGTGACAGCACTTCGCCGCGGATGCTGCGCAGGGCTTCGTCCACCCCCAGCCCGTAGCTGGCCAGCACGGCCTTGAGCGTGTGGATGAACGGCGCCAGCTGCTGCAGGCTGCCTTCCATCCCCGCGGCCTGCAGGCCGGCATCATCCTCGAAGCCGACCTGGGTGGCGGCGCCGACGAGCGCGGCGATGCTGCTGCGCGCCCGTGCACGATCGCTGATCGGTGCGCCCTGCGCCCAGCCGGACAGGGCCTCCACCAGGGCGATGTAGTGGGCCTGCTGGCTGGGCGTGTATCCCTTCTGATGGCGCAGGTACTGCACCCCGAAGTTGCCCATCGACTGCGCGGCCTGGCGCACCGCGCCGGACTGCCCGGCCAGCTGGCGGTCGAAACTGCGCTGCAGTTCGGCGCTGGCGCCGGGCCTGCGCAGGGCGGCCAGCATCGGCAGCAGCTGGTCACCCAGCGGCAGTTCGGTCAGCGGCCATTGGCTGTGTCCGTCCGCCCAGGCCTGCTGCAGCCGCTGGTACTGGCTGGGGGGCACCGACAGCTTTGCGTAGCCGAGCAGATCGTCCTCGGCCAGCCGCTGCGCCATCGCCTGCACGGCGGCCACCGGTTCGGCTGCCGGTCGGGCCGGATCACGGCCTGGCTCGCGGCACGCGGCCACGGCCAGCAGCACCATGGCCGCCAGCCCCCACCCTCGTGCAGACTTCGTTCGCACTACCGTGCTCATGCCTTCGGACTCCCCGGACCGGTCCGCATCTTGCGGCCTGCAAGGTGACAGCGGCAAGCCGGGACGTCACGGTTTCCAGCCAAGGGGGGCAGATCCCCTCTGCTGCGGCAGAAGGGATCTGACCCCAGCGCCGCCACCGGGATAAAAAAGAGCCCGGATCACGGGGATCGCAGGCTCCTCAAGCCGGCTCGAGGCCGGAGGACAGTGTTGTGGCGCAGGTCCGGTCCGAAGACCGGATGGCGCGATCCTACGCCGCCGCACAACTTAAGGCAACACATGATGTAATGTTATTCAACTTATTGATTTTATTGAATCAATCGCGTTGCCACACGGATTCGATGAAATCCACGGCATGTTTTTCGGCGATTCGGGCATAAACCCCTGGGTAGCCAGCCAGGGCACAGCCTTCGCCCCAGCTGACGATGCCGAACTGGGTCCAGCCCTCCCGCAGGCGCAACAGCAGGGGCCCGCCCGAATCGCCCTGGCAGCTGTCGATGCCCTCGCGACCGGCACAGATCACCTTGCCGCGGGCCAGCTCGCCGGCGTATGCCTGCTGGCATTGCGTGAAGGGCACGAAGGGCGTCCGCACCGCCTGCAGCTCGGTCGGGTAGATCACGTCGTCATCGATGCCGGTGTCACCCCAGCCGATCACGGTGAAATCACGACCCGGCTTGAGATAGCTGGCGTCCGGACGCAGGCGCAGGGCAACCGGCTGCACGTCGGCCAGCGGCGCGCTGAGGTGGATCAGGGCCACGTCGTGCTCCAGGGTGTTGCCGCTGTTGAAGGCCGGGTGCACGTGGATCGCCCTGATGTTGGACGCTCGAGGCGATGGCGCGGTGGCCAGCGTGGTGCTGCCGGCCAGCACCGCCAGCCGCGCGGGCGAGTTGCCCTGTACGCAGTGCGCGGCGGTCAGGATCCAGGACGGCGAGATCACCGTGCCGCCGCAGACGTGGCGGTCGAAGTCACTGTCCCCCAGCTCCAGGCCCTGCAGGCTGACCATGAACGGATACTCGCCGGGCACGGCCGGGGCGCCGCCGATGATGTGGGGCGACCCGGTCGCTGGCGCTGCTGCGGTGGCAGGAAAGATGGCAGCGGCCAGCAGGCCACCGAACAGCAAAGAGGTGCTGCGATACATATCCTTGTACTCCCTCTATCGATGATTGGAACCGGCGAAGCCGCGGTCCACGCCGGTGCATCGATTGGAAGGGCGACCACCCCCGCGCACTGCGAGCGGGCTCACAGTTCATCGGTGTGGGGACGGTCGCGTCATTACGGGAGCTACAATTGCGAACGCCATCCCGCATGCAGCGCGATGGCGTTCATGATGTCACCGTGATCGCTGTTGGTGCGGGACTCAGCGTGCAGCCAAAGCCGACGCGATTTCCTGCTGGATCGACCGCGCCGCTGCCTGCGGATCGGCCGCCAGGCGGATCGGTCGACCGACCACGATGGCGTCGGCGCCATCGGCAAACGCCTGGGCGACGCCGACGGTACGCTTCTGGTCGTCGCCGACCGGACCCCCGGGGCGGATGCCCGGGCAGACGATCGAGAAGCCGGCACCGCTCGCGGCACGGATCGGCGCGGCTTCCTGGCCTGATGCGATCACTCCGTCGATACCGGCGGCCTGCGCGGCCAGCGCGCGCTCGACCACCACGTCCACCGGCTCGCGGTCGATCCCCATCTGCGCCAGGTCCGGACGCCCCATCGAGGTCAGCACGGTGACCGCCAGCAGGCGCATGTCGCCGGTGCTGGCCGCGGCGCAGGCTTCCATCATTGCCGGATGCCAGCCGTGGATGGTGGCGTAACTGACCGGCCACTGCGACAGCCGCCGGATCACCGCCGCCGCGGTAGCGGGGATGTCGAAGAACTTCAGATCGACGAACACGCGCTTGTCGCGGCGCGCCAGCTCATCCAGTACCTGGAAGTAGTCACCGGACGCCAGCAGTTCCATGCCGATCTTGTAGAAGGCCACGCTGTCGCCGAGGCGGTCGACCCACTCCAGTGCCTGTACGCGGTCAGGGACATCCAGCGCGAAGATCAGGCGCTCATCGTCGCGCAGCGGCAGCGGTGCGCGGCTCACGGCGCGTAGTCCAGGGCAGCGCGCTTGGCCTCATGGCGTGCCTGGCGCGACTGGCTGTAGTCATTGTTGAACTGCGCCGGCTCGAAGCCGCCGTAGGTCGGGTTCGGCAGCATCCACCAGCGCTCGCCGAACCAGTCGTGGTACTGCTGCAGCAGTGCGTCACGGCCTTCATTGGTGTTGGCGGTCACTTCCACGAAGTCGCCCAGCTGGTCGCCGAACTGCATCAGCACGCGGTACTTCTGCCCGGCCAGGCGCCGGCGGCAGTTCTTCTCGCTGCCGGCCTGCTCGCAGCCTTCGACCACGGTGCCCAGGCCCAGGAACACGCTGTCATCGGCGACCGGCAGGCCCTGCTCGCGCAGGTTGGCCAGGGTCGCTTCCTTCAGGTGCACGGCGCGGTTGGAGATGTACAGAAGGGTCACGCCGCGGGCATTGGCCGCCTTGGCGAAATCGACTACGCCGGGGATCGCCTTGGCCTTCTTCTCCGCGACCCACTGGTCCCAGCTCAGCTCGTCGTATTCCTTGCCATCGCGCACCAGGCGCGCCTGGTAGGGCGAGTTGTCCAGCACGGTTTCGTCCACGTCCAGCACCACCGCGGGCTTCAGACCCTTGGCCTCGTTGCCGCGCTCTTCCGGCACCAGCGCGTCCCAGTGGGCTTCCTTCAGCGCGCCGTCCAGGCGGTCGGCGGCGGCACGGTAGGTCTGCTCGGTGATCGCGCGGTACTCCTGCGCGCGCTGCATCCACAGCACCGCGTTGAGGTTGTCGTTGGCGGTCGCGTCGCCGGCCGCCCCGGTCTTGGCAGCCGGGGCCACCGGAGCGGCCGCGTCGGTGGCCGGGGTCTCGACGCGCTTGCAGGCGGACAGACCCAGCAGCGCCGTGGCGAGCAGGGTGAGGGACAGGGAAACAGGACGACGCATGGCATTCACCGGCAACAGATATCGGCTCATTTTACCGGCAAAGGCGCCATCGGGACGGCTATGCTTGGCGGTTGACCCGATGCCTTCCCGGAGGCCGCCATGACCGATGCCATCCAGACCCCCGACCGTCCCCTGCTCGATCCCGTGCAGGCCCGCCTGCTGGGCTGCCTGGTAGAGAAGGAGGCGACCACGCCGGACACCTACCCGCTGACGGTCAACGCCGCCCAGTCGGCCGCCAACCAGAAGACCGCGCGCGAGCCGGTGATGAACGTCGACGCCGGCAGTGTCCAGCACGCGCTGCGCCAGCTGGAGTCGATGGGCCTGGCGCGCCAGCACTTCTCCTCGCGTGCAGACCGCTACGAGCATCGCCTGCAGGCCGCGCTGGACCTGACCCGGCAGCAGACCGTGCTGCTGGCGATGCTGCTGCTGCGTGGGCCGCAGACGCTGGGTGAACTGATCACGCGCAGCGAACGCCTGTACCGCTTCGCCGATGTGGACGAAGCCCGCCACGCCATCGAGCGCCTGCAGCAGCGCGCGCTGCTCATCGTGCTGCCGCGCGCCAGCGGCCAGCGCGAGGACCGCTATATGCACCTGCTGTGCGGCGAGGTGGACGCGGCGGCACTGGCGGCACGGTACGCAGGCGGTGCCGGTGGCAGCGAGCCGGCCGACCCGGGCCTGGCTGAACGGGTGGCCCAGCTGGAGGCGGCAGTGGCCGAACTGCAGGCGCAGCTGGCGGACCTGCGCGGCTGAGGCGGCCCGCCGGGCCTGGCCCAACGCTGTCGATGCGGTACAGGCGGACTAGCCGACCGGCGCCGCTCCCGGCGTGGCATACAGACGGCTGGGCGTGGCGATGCCCGGCAGCTGGATGACCCCCTGTTCGCACATGCCCAGGCCCAGCAGGATTTTCCCGGACACGACGTTGTCCAGGTCGGTGATGCCATAGAGGTCCTGCAGGCCAAGGGCGCCGCGCGCGTGGGTGAAGACCGCCCGCGCTGCTTCCCCTGCGTAGCCGTGCCCCGTGTACTCCGACAACAGTGCATAGCCGATGTCCGGTCCCGGCAGGCCGTCGCGCCGGACCAGCCCGGCATTGCCCAGCCAGGCGCCATCGGACAGACGCTCGATGGCATACATGCCGAACCCGTTCAACGCATAGCTGTGCAGCACGCGCAGGGCGATGTACTCGCGGGCCTGCGCTTCGCTGTGCACGTTGCGGTCACCAATGAAGCGCACGAAACCAGGATCGTTGAGCAGCGCCAGCATCGGCGCCGCATCACGATCAGGCTCGATGCGGCGGAGCCGCAGGCGTTCGCTTTCGATGGGATGCATGCGCAGACCTGTGGGTGGAGAGGCCCGATTGTAGGGCGATGTGCTGGGGTCAGAGCCCTTCCCTGCGGGAAGGGATCCGACCCCGGTCAGTCGAACAGGGCCTCGATCGCCGCCAGTCCCGCCGTTGCCCGCTCCTTCTTGCGCGCGGCATCGGCCACCGGATCGGCGCCATCGCGCTGGATCTCCTCGGCCGGAATCTCCTCGAAGAACCGGCTCGGCTTCAACCGCACATGCTCGCCGAACTTGCGGGTGAGCTTGCTGTAGCTCATCCACAGCTGGATCTTGGCGCGGGTGATACCCACGTACAGCAGCCGCCGCTCCTCCTGCAGGTTGCCTTCGTCGAGGCTGACCTGGTGCGGCAGCACGCCGTCCTCGCAGCCGACGATGAAGACATACGGGAACTCCAGGCCCTTGGAGGCATGCAGGGTCATCATCCGCACCTGGTTGCCGCCCTCATCCTTGTCGCTGCGCGACAACAGTGCCAGCTGGCCAGCCAGATCGGCGGCGGTGGCACCGCGCGGACCGCCTTCAAACCACTGCGCAAGTTCCTCGATGTTGTTGGCGCGGCGCTGGTAGCTGGCCTCTTCCTTGGCCTGCTGGCGCAGCTCGCTGAGCAGGCCCGATTCCTTGGCGACCTTGCGGATCATGTCACCGGAGCTGACCTGCCGCATCTGTGCGCGCAGGTCGCGCAGGATGTCGGTGAAACGCGCCAGGCTGTTGGCAGCGCGCGGCGGCAGCTGTGACAGCGCGCCGATCGCCTCGGCCGCCTGGGCCATCGGCATGTCTTTTTCCGATGCCAGTTCGGCCAGCTTGGCCAGCGTTCCGGCACCCACGTCACGCTTGGGCGCCTGCACGGCACGCATGAATGCGGTGTCGTCGTCCGGGTTCACCAGCAGCCGCAGCCAGGCCAGCGTGTCCTTCACTTCCTGGCGCTCCAGGAACATGGTGCCGCCGGTCAGGTGATAGGGAATACGCAGCAGCTGCATCGCCTTCTCCAGCGGCCGCGACTGGAAGTTGCCGCGGAACAGGATGCAGAAGTCACTCCACGGCACGTTGCGCGACTGCGCCACGAAGGCGATCTCGGCGGCCACCTTCTCTGCCTCGTGCTCGCTGTTGCGGCATTCCCATACGCGGATGCGCTCACCGTCGGCCTGATCGCTCCACAGCTTCTTCAGGTGCTCGTGCGGGTTGTTGGCGATCAACGCATTGGCCGCGCGCAGCACGCGGTTGGAGCAGCGGTAGTTCTGCTCCAGCTTGATGATCTCCAGCGTGGGGTAGTCGCGCCCCATCTGCTGCAGGTTCTCGGGGTTGGCGCCACGCCAGGCGTAGATGGACTGGTCATCGTCACCTACGCAGGTGAAGTTGCCCTTGTCCCCGGCCAGCTGCTTGAGCAGGCGGTACTGCGCGTCGTTGGTGTCCTGGCATTCGTCCACCAGCAGGTAGCCGATGCGTTCGCGCCAGGCCAGGGCGATCTCCGGGTTCTCCTCCAGGATCTGCACCGGCAGGCGGATCAGGTCGTCGAAGTCGACTGCGTTGAAAGCGGTCAGGCGCAGCTGGTAGCGCTCGTAGACGCTGGCTGCTTCCTTCTCGCGGTTGCTGCGCGCGGCAGCCATCGCCTGCTCGGGCGAGAGACCGGCATTCTTCGCCCGCGACACAAGGTTCTTCATGTCCTCGATATCGTCGGGCTTGGCGCCATGCATCAGGTCCTTGATCTGCGCGGCGGCGTCGTCGGCATCGAAGATCGAGAAGCCGCGCTTCAGGCCCACCGCCGCATGCTCGATCTGCAGGAACTTCAGGCCCAGGGCGTGGAAGGTGCAGATGGTCACCTCGTCGGCGTCCTGTTCGCGCAGACGCTTGGCCACACGTTCGCGCATCTCCTTGGCCGACTTGTTGGTGAAGGTGATCGCGGCGATGCGGCGGGCCGGGTAGCGGCCGCAGCCGATCAGGTGGGCGATCTTCTCCACGATCACGCGCGTCTTGCCGCTGCCGGCACCGGCGAGCACCAGCAACGGGCCTTCGATGTGCAGGACGGCGGCGGCTTGGGGAGGATTGAGACCGTGCATGATGGGCGGATTGTACCGGGCGGCCGGGCACCACCACAGCGTCGCCACCGCCCGGCCCGGCTTGCGATGGGCGCCTTCCGGTGCTATCAGTGGGCAGACGCATCAATGGAGTGATGTCATGAACACGCACACGCGCCTGTTCTGCCTGGTCATACTCTCGATGGCTGCGCCAGACCTGGCGGAGGCCGCCGCGCCGGCGCTGGAGTGCAGGTTGCAGCCGGCCAAGCCCATTCCCCGCGATGTACTCACCAACGGCTTCTTTGAGGCTCATCCTGACCTGCGATGGCGCGGTCATGCCCTGGGGCTGTATCGGGAGGGCAAGTACGCGCAGGCGCTGCGCAGCTTCCGCACTGCCGCGCTGTATGCCGACAAGTTCTCGCAGTCGATGGTGGCGCGGATGTACTGGCAGGGCGTCGGGACCGCCGTCGACCGGCCGTTGGCCTATGCCTGGATGGATCTGGCCGCCGAGCGGATGTACCACGATTTCCTGCGCCAGCGCGAACTCTACTGGGAGCAGCTGGACGAGGCCGAACGCGCACAGGCCGTGCACCGGGGCCAGGCCGTGTATGCACGCTTCGGCGATGCCCAGGCCAAGCCGCGCATGGAGAGGAAGCTGCGCCAGGGCCTTGGCCAGATCACCGGCTCGCGTACGGGCCATATCTCGCCCGGGCTGATGGTGGCGTCGCGTTCGGGGCCCGACGCTATGCCCGGCCTGGTTACCCCTCAGGTGCCGGCGCAGCTGGTCTACGACAAGGCCTGGTGGGATCCCCAGCGGTACTGGTGCAACCAGGATGCGTTCTGGGCCCGCCCACTGGATGCCTCCGTCGAAGTGGGCGAACTGGAGCAGCTGCCGAACGTGCCACCGGCAGCGAAGTAGCCTGCGGCCGGCTGCGCAGCGGATGCGTACAATTGGCCGATGGCCAAGCTCTACTTCTACTACTCGGCGATGAACGCCGGCAAGACCACCACCCTGCTGCAGAGCGCGCACAATTACCGCGAGCGCGGCATGCGGGTGGCGATCCTGACCCCGCGCCTGGATGATCGCGCGGGCGCAGGCGTGGTGGCCTCGCGCATCGGGCTGCGCGCCGAAGGCATGGCGTTCGACCGCGACACCGACCTGCAGCGCTGGGCCGAACAGGACCTGGCATCGAACGGGCCGATGGGCTGCCTGCTGGTGGACGAAGCACAGTTCCTGACCCGCGCGCAGGTCTGGCAGCTCAGCGAAGTGGTCGACCAACTGCGCATCCCGGTGCTGTGCTACGGGTTGCGCACCGATTTCCGCGGTGAACTGTTCGAAGGCAGCCAGTACCTGCTGGCATGGGCCGACGAGATGCAGGAGATCAAGACCATCTGCCACAGCGGCAAGAAGGCGATCATGACCGTCCGCGTGGATGAGCATGGGCATGCCGTGCAGGACGGCCCGCAGGTGGAGATCGGCGGCAACGACCGCTATGTGTCGGTGAGCCGGGCCGAGTTCAAGAAGATCACCCGCGGTGAAGGCCGCATCGAGCCGATGCAGGCACCCTTGCCGCTGTAGGCGGTGTTTGGCAGGGCTGCGCTCACCTGCGGAAGCTTCAAGCAACGTCAACGTCGAGTGAAACTGTGGGGTCAGATCCGTTTTCCTTCGGGAAAACGGATCTGACCCCATCGGCATGTCCAACTCATCCCGGGAAATTGCCTATCCACAGGGAGCCAGCTTCTGATGTTGCTCCGGCGTCTGCGGATGGGGGGCTGCAAGCCCTGCAAACCGACACCCACTCAGTACAGCGTCCGCTCCGGTGCACCGGCCGGCGGCGGGGTGTACTGGTACAGCCAGGTTTCGGTCAGCGGCTTGCCACCGCTGCGCAGGTACAGGCGGATGTCGATCTGTTCGGTGCTGCCCTCCGGCGGCACCAGGTCGAACATCGCGCGGTAACCGTCGATCTCGCGCAGCGGACGCGCCGATACGATCTCGACACGGCCCCGGCTGGTTTCCACCACTGCCTCGACCTCGGCCTTGTCGATCAGCTTTGCCAGTTCGCCGCCTTCGAAGTCCACGGCGAAGCGCCACGAGAAGTACTCGCGTTTCTTGCCGACCACACCACCCAGCCCCGTGCGGCTGGCCACGCAATGCGCCAGCGGTGGCCGTGCCGGCGGCTCGGCGCCCCAGTACAGGCGGTAGCCGACCAGCAGCTCCTGTCCCGGCTGCGGCTTCTCCTTCGGATTCCAGAAGGCGACGATGTTGTCGAAGGTCTCATCGACCGTGGGGATCTCCACCAGCTGCACCGAGCCCTCGCCCCATTCGCCCTTCGGCTCGATCCACAGGCAGGGGCGCTTCTCATAGAAGACGCCGTCGTCCTGGTAGTGATCGAAGTTGCGGTCGCGCTGCAGAAGGCCGAAGCCACGCGGATTGCGGTCGACGAACATGTTGAAGCGCAGGTTGCGCGGATTGCACAGCGGCCGCCAGATCCACTCACCGGCCCCGGTCCACATCGACAGGCCATCGGTATCGTGGATCTCCGGGCGCCAGTCCCAGTCCATGCGGCGGTCGTTCTCACCCACCTGGTACATGCTGGTGCACGGCGCGATGCCCAGGCGCTCGATCGCCTTGCGTGGGTAGAGCGCACTGTCGATGTCCATCAGCAGCACATCGCCGTTGGTGATGGCGAAGCGGTAGGCGCCGGCTACGCTGGGCGAGTCCAGCAACGCATAGACGATGATGGTGTCCGAATCGGCGGCAGGCTGTTCGAGGTAATAGGCGATGAAGTCGGGAAACTCCTCCGGCCTGCCCATGCCGGTATCGATCGCCAGGCCGCGCGCGGACTGCCCGTACTGGCCTTCCTTGCCGACCGCGCGGAAATAGCTGGCGCCAAGGAACGCCGCGAAATCGCGGTCGGTATCCTTGCGGGTGTTCAGGCGGAACCCGGCGAAGCCCAGGTCCGCCGGCAGTTCGCCGTTGCGGATCCCGCTCTTGCCGTAGTTGAACGCTGCACCGTCATACGCCAGTTCCTGCGCCTGGCCGTCGACCACGTCGAACATGCGCACCGGCGAATGGAAGTACAGGCCCAGGTGGAAGAACTTGGCCTGGAACTTGCCCGGTTGATCGGCCCACAGCGCGTGGTCCTGGCGATAGCTGATGGACTGGTACTGGTCCCAGTCCAGCGCTTCAAGCCGGCCCGGCAGCACCCGCTTGTGGCTCTGGTAGGGGGCCTGTGCCAGTGCGCGTGCCTGCCCCTTCAGGGTGGCGAAGCTGAACGGCTGCGGCTGGCCGAGGCGGCGCAGGCCGACCTGGCCGTTCCTGCTGGCGGCGCAGGCGGGCAGGGACGGCAGGCCGAAGGCTGCCAGGGCCAGGGAGGCGTTGCGGATGAAGTCGCGTCGTTGCATGCAGGCGCGTCAGGCACAGGGAAGGGTCGGCCATCATAGGCAGACAAACGTTAACGGGCAGCGGAGAGCGCAACCTCCCATTCAGCTGCCGCTGGCTGGACCGCCTCAGCGCTGGCAGTGGCTGCACCACACGCTGGCACGCTGGCCGATCATGGCGTGCTTGAGCAGGCGTCCGCAGGTCGGACAGGGCAGCCCGTCGCGGCCATAGACCAGCAGTTCCTGCTCGAAGTAGCCCGGTGCGCCATCGGGGCTGATGAAATCACGCAGTGTGGTGCCACCGCGGGTGATCGCGTAGCCCAGCGTTTCCTTCACCGCGGTGGCCAGCCGCTGGTAGCGCTCGCGTGAGACCTTGCCGGCCTCGCGCAGCGGGCTGATGCCGGCCTTGAACAGGCTCTCGGCAGCATAGATGTTACCGACGCCCACGACCACCGCCTGGTCCATGAGGAAGGTCTTGACCGGGGCGCTGCGGCCGCGGCTGCGGGCGAACAGGTAATCGCCATGGAAGGCCTCGTCCAGCGGTTCAGGCCCCAGCCCCTGCAGCAGCGGATGGACCTGCCCGGCCGGTTGCCAGAGCAGGCTGCCGAAGCGGCGCGGATCGTTGAAGCGCAGCAGGCGCCCGTTGTCCAGGCTGATATCCACGTGGTCATGTGGCCGCAGTGGGGTATCTCCGGGCAGTACACGCAGGCTGCCGGACATGCCCAGATGCAGTACGGCACTACCGATGGCCGTGTCCAGCAGCAGGTACTTCGCGCGCCGGCGGATGCCTTCGATGCGCTGTCCCGGCAGCAGCTGCGCAATCTCCGGCGGAATCGGCCAGCGCAGGTCGGCGCGGCGCAGGATCACGCCGTGGACGCGGCGGTCCTGCAGATGCGGGGCCAGGCCGCGGCGGGTGGTTTCGACTTCGGGCAGTTCAGGCATGGCCCGATTCTACGCCCGCTCAACGCGGGGGCGCGGACAGCTCACGGGCGTCGAGAAACCCGTCACCGTTGGCATCCTGCTTGTGGAAGCGCTGCACGATGACCTGCCGCTGCTGCTCGCGGGTGATCGCTCTGCCCTTGCCACCGGGCAGTTCATCGGCAGTCAGCACGCCATCGCCATTGCGGTCCATGCGGTCGAAGGCATACAGCATCCACTGCACGTACTCGGTCTCGCTGACCCGGCCGTCGCCGTCGCTGTCCATCTTCTGCAGGTAGCTGCGGGTGTCGCTGACCTGGGCCGGGGCGGCGGCCGGCAGCAGCGCGGCCAGCAGCAGCGCCCCTGCCCTCATGCGCCCACCAGCGTGTAGCCCTTCAGCCGTTCGGCATAGGCCTGCAGCGCGGCGATTCCGCTCCCCTCGGCCTCGCGGCACCACGCCTGCAGGTGTCGCAGGCGCTCGGCGGCATCGTGCCCGCGCGCCTCCAGCAGCGCAGCCAGCCGCGCGCGGTATTCGACCAGCACACGGATGCGCGGGCGTTGCGCCACCCATTCGCTGAGCTGGGCACGGTTGTCCGGCTTCAGCCAACGCCCATCGTTGACCAGGCCGCGGCGCAGCCGCCGCGGCAGCAGCCGGCGCAGCTTGGCGCCGGCCTGGGCGGCTTCCTCGCGCAGGGCCGGCATGAAGACGTTGCGCTGGTAATCGGTCATCGCCTGGAAGCGATGCGACAGCAGTGCCTTCAGGGTCTCGGCGTCGGGCACGGCGATGTTCGGGCGCACATCCATCGCCGGTGCGACGCGCAGCACCCTGGCCAGGCGCAGGGCCTGCAGCAGGCGGATCGCGCACCAGCCGATGTCGACTTCCCAGCGCCGCATGGCAAAGCGTGCCGAACTGGGGAAGGCATGGTGGTTGTTGTGCAGTTCCTCGCCACCGATCCAGACGCCCCACGGTGTCAGGTTGGTGGAGGTGTCGGCCGATTCGTAGTTGCGGTAACCCCACCAGTGCCCCAGGCCATTGACCACGCCGGCCGCCCAGAACGGAATCCACGCCATCTGGATCGCCCACAGTGCTACGCCCGGCAGGCCGAACAGTACGCTGTTGATGGCCAGCAGCAGCACCGGGCCGAGGGTCGCATGCGGGGTATACAGGTGGCGCTCGATGGCATCGTCGGGCGTGCCGCGTCCGTACTGCTCGATATCCGCGCGCATGCCGCGTGCTTCCCGATACAGCTCCACTCCCCGCCAGAACACCGTGCCGATGCCGCGCGTGACCGGGCTGTGCGGGTCGTCCTCGGTCTCCACCTTGGCGTGGTGCTTGCGATGGATGGCCACCCACTCGCGGGTGATCATCGATGTGGTCAGCCACAGCCAGAAGCGGAACACGTGGGCCAGTGCCGGATGGAAATCGACGCCGCGATGGGCCTGGCTGCGATGCAGGTAGAGCGTCACCGAGAAGATGGTGATCTGGGTGAAGACCAGCAGCACCGCCAGCATGGCCCACCCTCCCAGGCCGAGCACGCCACCGGTCAACAGGGATATCAGGGCATCGGACATGGAGGCTCTCCGGATCGCACGGGGATGGCAGACATCATGGCCGCTTGCGTTGCAAACTGCACCTCTGACCGCGGTGCGCCAGCACCGCTTCCGTGGCACCGTTCACAGTTGGGGACCTGAGTTGTCGAGCCTGGATCCGCGCGCCCGCGCCGTTGTCGCCGTCCCGTCCGCCGGGGAGCGGCCGCCGTTGATCGAACTGGACCGCGCCAGCGTGATGCGCGGCCAGGTGAAGGTCCTGCACGGGCTGAGCCTGCGCATCGCGCAGGGCCAGCACACCGCCCTGCTCGGCCCGAATGGCTGCGGCAAATCGACCTTCATCAAGCTGATCACCCGCGAGCTCTACCCGCTGGCGCAGGGCGACGGCGCGGTCGCGGTGAAGGTGCTGGGCCAGAACCGCTGGCAGGTGGACCGGCTGCGCTCGCAGCTGGGCATCGTCACCGGTGATCTCAGCAGCACGCTGTCCGAGATGCCGGGGCTGACCGTCGAGCAGGCCGTGCTGTCCGGTTTCTTCGCCAGCTGCGTGGTGCCGGCTTTCCGTGAGGTGACCGCCGAGATGCGTGCCCGCGCCGGCGAGACACTGGCGATGACCGGTGCGCTGGCCCTGCGCGAGCGCGCCTATGCAGAGCTCTCTGCCGGCGAGACGCGCCGGGTGCTGATCGCGCGCGCGCTGGTGAACCGGCCGCAGGCGCTGCTGCTGGACGAACCCTCCACCGGCCTGGATCTGGTCGCCCGCCAGCAGCTGATCGCGACCATGCGGGCACTGGCGCAGCAGGGCATCACCCTGGTGCTGGTGACCCATCACATTGAAGAGGTCATTCCCGAGATCGAGCGGGTGGTGCTGCTGCGCGACGGCCGCGTGCTGGCCGACGGCAGTCGGGCCACGCTGCTGTGTGACGAGCCTCTGTCGGCGGTGTTCGGCGGGCCGATCCGGGTGGTTGAACAGGATGGCCGGCTGACGGCGTACGCGGGGTGAGCAGTACGCCTGCGCAGTGCCGGCGTCGACCAGGCGCTGCAGGCGGCGCAGGGTAGCGGGCCGGCATTCCGGCCCGCCACGTCATGCCTCAGAACCGTAACGCCACTGCGCGTGACTCGATCGGTGCCATCCGGCTCTGGTCATGCAACTGCAGCTCGCGCAGTTCGAAGGGGGCACCGAAGCCGGCCGGCAGCGCTGCCTGGTCGAACGGCAGCACCAGTTGGCCGCGACCGGGACCGTCGAACCATGCGGCGGCGTGCGCCTGCGCGACCGGACGCAGTTGGCCATCCGGGCCCGTGGCGTGCAGGGTGCCGCGCGCTTCGTAGCGCCCGGCGGCGGCGACCTGCAACGGCAGCGCCACGCGCCGGCTGGCCTGGTCCGGTGTGGCCTGCCCGACGAAGCGGGCGGTCGGCCGGGCTACGGCGAAGGCGACCTTGCCGTCGCGCAGTACGCCATCGGCCTGGGCGAACACCTGCAGTTCCCACAGGCCCTGCGTGTTGCTGGCCTCGGCGGGAATCCGTACCTGCGCGTGCAGGCTGCCGTCGGTCGTACGCAGCAACCGCTGCGGCCAGCTGCGGCCATCGGGTGCGACCAGCAAGGCTTCGCCGCCCAGTCCCCCGCGACGCGCCTGCAGCTGGGCGGGACTGGCTCCGTCTTCAAGCAGGCGTGCCCGCAGCTGTACGCTGCCGCCGGCCAGGACCTGCGCCTGGCTGGCCTGCACCTCCAGCCGCAACGGGCTGTTGGGTTCAAGCACCTGTACGACGTAGCGGCCCTGCGCCTGCGCGCTCTGCAGGCGGTAATTTCCCGCAGCACTGCCCGTGCCGGTGCGCAGCATGCTGCTGCCTTCGCCCACGGGCATGCCGGCGTCCTGCAGCTGGCGCGCGTCGACGGCGCGGGCGACGCTGCTGCGGCCGGCCGGATCCCGGACCTGCAGTGACTGCGCCGGAACCGCGCGCGCACCGGCTGCCGGGCTCAGCTGGATCACCGCATCGGGGGCGGTCAGCGGCAGCTCCAGGCCACGTTGCAGCTGCGCGCCATCGACCTGCTGCCAGTAGCTGCGGCTGACCGAGGCGTAGGGCGTGGAGGCCTGCAGGGCCTGCGCCGGGTCCAGTGCCCAGGCAAACGCCAGGGGCGCGTGTTCGCTGTCGTCAGGCGGCAGCGGTGCGGCCACCAGCGTGGCCACCACCTGGTCGCCGGGGAGGGCGCGCAGTGGCTGCGCAGCGTGCACCGTGGCGGAGGCCGTGGCCAGGGCTGCCAGCACGGCGGTGGTCAGCGGAAGGGAATTCATCGTCATCGTCGTCGTCCTCACTGGGCCAGGTCGTTGCGCAGGATGGCGCCCAGGCCGAAGCACTCGCGGCGGCTCTGGTTGTGGCTCAACGGCTCGGCGCCCTGGGTACGCGCCGTGTCGGTGAACCAGGTGCTGCCCGCTGCCTTCTGGCTGCTGCACTCCAGGAAACCGTCCGAGCACGAGGACAGCCAGTTCTGGGTGAACTCCAGGCCGACGTTGGCCGCGTAGCCGCCGCAGTAGCTGTTGCTGTCCCACACGGCCGATTCGACATCGCTGCCGACCACCGCGCGGAATGGCTTGGGCAGTGCCGGCCGACCGGCCGTGCCGTACAGGTTCTGCGCGTTGTAGGTGGCCATGCTGGCGACCTGCTGCATACGCACGGCATCGTTCTTGTAACCGAGCAGCCAGCCCAGGGAGGTTTCGAAGGTGTTGCCGTTGAGCACGGCATCGGCCAGCGGCGTACCCGCCGATGAGGGTGCCAGCGCGTTGACCTTGCGCACCGTGCGGATGATGTTCGGGTAGCGGCTGTCGTAGGTCGGGTTGGAGAGGATCCAGCGCATCACGTTGCCGCCGTTGGAATGGGTGATGACCACCAGCTGGGTGATGCCGCGGCTGTTGATGAAGCCGGTGAGCTGGTCGGCCAGGCAGCCGGCGGCTTCCGGCTTCCACATGTACTGCGTGAAATCGCAGTTGATGACCACATAGTTGCTGCTGTTCGGCAGCCCCTGGCGGACGGTGTCGATGATCGCCGGTTGCCAGTAGTCCTGGGTGGCGTTGGTCTGCGCGCCGGTGCCGTGCACGAAGGCCACGCCGACCACATCGGCGGCGGTGGCCGGCGTGACGGCCATGGTGGCGAGCAGGACCAGGACGGTACTTCCTGTTGCGGTGCTGCGCATCGCTTCTCTCCCTCTGTCAGCGGATCCCCCCGACCCGGCTGGAATGGAATGGCACGCATGCCATCGTTGCGCCGATGCTCGATGCCCCGGCGCGTGAAAGTCCGTGCGCTGCGCCCGGATTCGGGAGAATGGCGGAGCGCGATGACGCTTTTGCCCCGTTTTGATGACCATGCCGGGTCTGGCCGTATGACCGACGGCCACTGCGACGCCGGCTGCGGGCTGCGATCATGGCGTGGTGTTTCCTCTGCTGAGCCTGACCATGTCTGTGATCTTCCGCCCTGCTCGTCCCCTGCTTGGCCTGGCCATCGTGCTGGCGCTGGCCGGCTGTGCCGCGTCTGCTGCCCGGCCGACCGCCGTCGAAGCCAACGTCACCACCAAGGCCGTGGGCTATCTGGACGCGCGCGCCGTACCGGCCAGCCTGGCCCTGGTTCCGGCGCCACCCGCCGCGGGCTCGGCGGGCTTCGCCCTGGATGAACAGGTCAGCCGCGAAGCGCGTGCACTGCGCGGCAGCCCACGCTTCGCCCAGGCCACACTGGATGCCGAACTGGGCTTTCCGGAAGGTGCCAACCAGTTTTCCTGCGCGGTCGACATCGATGTGGACGCGGTGAAGACGCCCGCGCTGTACCGCCTGCTAGAGCGCAGCCGGATCGACGCCAGCGCTGCCACAAAGGTCGCCAAGAACCACTACCAGCGCCCGCGCCCGTTCATGGTCAATGGCGAGCCGACCTGCACGCCGGATGATGAAGCGGGCCTGCGCAGCAACGGGTCCTATCCGTCCGGCCACACCTCGATCGGCTGGGCATGGGCCCTGATCCTGTCGGAGATCGCGCCGGATCGTACCGATGCCATCCAGGCCCGTGGCCGCAACTATGGCGAGAGCCGCCTGGTGTGCAACGTGCACTGGCAGAGCGACATCCTCGAAGGCCGTTTCATGGGGGCTGCCGCCGTTGCCCGGCTGCATGACAATGCCGCGTTCCAGCGCGACCTGCTGGCGGCACGCAGCGAGATCGCCGCCGCGCGCAAGGCCGGCCTGCACTCCAGCCGCAACTGCACCGCCGAAGAGGCGGTGTTGAAGGT
>NZ_JAODZG010000090.1:0-4182 GCF_029835135.1 Stenotrophomonas sp. GD04145
CATGGCCCACCCGCCCCGCCAAGCGCGGCTTTTGATTCAGCATCCAACCACGAGGGGCTCAGCCGTTCGCTGCCGCAAACTCCGGTCGCGTCAGGTTGTCCGCTTCGCCATCGGTGCACAGCACTTCGTCCTCGATGCGGATGCCGCCATACGGACGGAAGAAGTCCACGCGCTCCCAGTTGATCGCATCGCCATGGCCGGCGTCCTTGACCTCGTTCAACAGCATGTCGATGAAGTACAGGCCCGGCTCGATGGTCACCACCATCCCCGGTTCCAGCACGCGGGTCAGACGCAGGTAGGGATGACCCGCCGGACGTTCGATCCGGCCGCCTTCGTCGCTGGCGGCGAATCCGGCCACGTCATGCACCTGCAGGCCGATCAGATGGCCGATGCCGTGCGGGAAGAATGCGGCGCTGACGCCGGTTTCCAGCGCGGTCTGCGGCGATACCCTGATGACGCCGAAGTCCTTCAGAACGCCCATCAGCGACAGATGCGCGTCCACGTGCAGCGTCCTGTAATCAACGCCCGGGCGCACCGCCGCGCACATCTGCTGCTGGGCGGCATCGACGGCAGCGATCATCGCAGCGAATTCGTCGTGGCCGTGCGCCGCGTAGGTACGGGTGATGTCGCTGGCGTAGCCGTGCGCGCTGGCGCCGGCATCGATGAGGAAGCTGCGCAGCGGCTGCGGTGCCTTGCGGCCCAGTTCGGTGTAGTGCAGAACGGCGGCGTGCTCGTTCAACGCCACGATGTTGCCGTAGGGCAGTTCATTGGCGTCCTGGCCCACTGCCTGGCAGTACGCCATGTGGATGCTGAATTCGTCGGCACCGTTGCGGAATGCGGCTTCGGCAGCGCGATGACCGCGCACGCCCAGCACCTGTGCCTGGCGCATCAGGGCGATCTCGTAGGGCGTCTTGCTGCCACGGTGCCATTCCAGGTAATTCACCACCGCCGGAGGATTGTTCGGCACGTGGCTGCCCAGTGCGCTCTGAGGCTCACCCAGGATCGCGCAGCGCGACGGATCGGCCGGCAGCAACGCCAGCGCTTCGTCCGGCGTGCGGATGATGTGGATGTCGAAGTGCTCCACCCACCAGCCGCTCGGCGCGTCCGGCACTACGTGCCAGTAATCGAACGGCTGATGGAAGATCACCACCGGCCGCTTGCCGGGCGTAAACACGATCCAGCTGTTGGGCACGCGCGTCAGCGGCAACCATGCCTTGAACTGCGGATTCACCGCATAGGGATAGTCGCGATCATCAAACACCTGGTAGTGCAGGGTGCCGCTGGGCACCACGAGGTGATCAAAGCCGCCGCGCGCCAGCGCCTGCTCGGCGCGTCGGCACAGCACGGCCAGGTGATCGGGATACAGGGCGCCGGGGTCTTGCTGGATCATTGCGGTGGCTCGACACGGAAAACGGCCCTAGATTCTGCCGCATACCGGCGCAAACCGCTGTGCCGGAACCGGCAGTCAGTCCGTCGAAAGCGGTCCTTCGTCGCTGTCTTCGCCTACCCACTGCCGCAGCAGCTGGCGGTGTTCGCGTGACAGGGTGAGGAACCGGAAGCCCACCCAGCTCTGTCCCGGGGCGTGCGCCGGCTCGCTCCACAACAGGTGCACGCCCACGTCGATGGCTGCCAGCTGGCCATCGCCCAGCGGCAGCGGGAAGCGGAACTGATACAGCGCGTCGTCGCGCAGCGCAGTGCTGGCCAGCATCAGCATGCCGGTTTCGGACACATTGCCAAGGCGACCGACCACGCAGTCGCGCATCTGGTCGGTCACCGGCACCAGGTCCGACACCTGGCGTCGGGGGGCGCGGCGGGTGTCCTGCGGCGGCGTCATGCTCATGCGGGGGTGTCCTGCGGGTTGCGGCCGGCAAGGGCACGCAGGGCGCCCAGACTGGCCTTCCAGGCGCGGTCGACCAGCCGGCCCTTGTCTTCGGTGACCAGATGCGCACGCCCAGCGCTGATCTGCCGCGCCAGGCTGTCGAGGTCGGTTTCGGCAATCTTCTGCCCGCGCGGATTGACGAACAGCACATGGCCGGTCAGCAGGCTGTACCAGGACAGGCGCTGGCGGCGAAGCGTGCCATCGCCGTTGTCGATGTCGAACCAGCTGCCGAAGGGCAGGGAGCACAGCTGCTCGTAGGCGGCCTCCTCCGCACTGCTGCGTGGCGCGGCAGGGGCGGACGCACTGCGGCTGTCGGTGTGCTCGCCCAGCCGGGCGCGGGCCTTCAGCCGCGCGCTGAGTTCGGTACGCGACGTGCTGTCGTCCTCGCCCCCGGGCGTGGCCAGGCGACGGGCCACCGCTGAGGCTTCCTCGGCGTGATAGCCCACCTGCAGCAGCGCGGCCTCCACATCGGCGGCCAAGGCGCCATCGGTGCCATCGACGCCGTTGGCGGCGGTTGCAGTAACGGCCGCGATGCGCTCGGTCTGCTGCAGCCGCTCCTGCCACTGGGGCGAGTCCTCGCCATGGCGCAGCCGGGTCAGGGTCAGCGCGTCGGACCAGGCCTGGCGCAGCAGGGTCTGGACGAAGCGCGGCGGCTGCTGCGTGCTGCAGCACTGCTCGATCTGGGCGCTGGCCTGGCGCCGCGCGAGTTCCAGGCGCTCCCTGCCGCGCGCGGCTTCGACGTGGCGGCGTTCGGCCAGTTCGGCGCGATGGGCGGCCGCGCGCTGGTGCTGCTGCACCTCTTCGTTGGCAGCAGCGAAGGCTTCCGGCGTGCGTGCATCCTCGCCGAGCAGGCTCTGCACGCTCTGTGCCATGCGCTGCAGAAACTGCGGATCGACGTCGTCGTCCCCCAGCCAGCGGGCACCGGCTTCGGCGATATGGTTGAGCAGCTCGCGCGCAGGATGCTCGTCGCGTACGAAGAAGCCCGGATCGGCCATCGCTGCACGTGCCAACGGTACCTGCAGGCGCGCCAGCAGGGCGGCGGGCACCGGGTCCGGACGCTGCTGCTGCTGGATCTGCTGCATCAACAGGCGCAGCAGGTCCAGGTTGTCGCGATCATGGCTGCCGATCTGCGCATGCGGGCCATGCTCGCTGCGCAGCTGCGCGACCACGGCGGCCTGCAGGTCGACCACACCGGTAGCGGCGCTGGCCTGGCTTTGCAGCCGTGCCAGTACCGCATCGACGGTAGCAGTCGGTACCGCAGGCGCGTCTGCCGCCGGCGTGGTGCGCGCGCGCTGCAGCAGGTCGTGCAGCAGGGTGCCGGTGGCGGTGGTCAGCCCGGGGGTCGCTGCAGCGGATGCGGAACCGGACTGGAAGGCATCCTGCATCAGGGTCGACCAGGAGCCGGCAGGCAGGTTCTCGCCCCAGCCGGTCATGGGGGCCGCCGCGCGCCTGGCTGGCTGCGTGGCACGGCCGCCGGCGACGGACTGGGTGATGATCCGTCGCGTACTCGACGAGCGGGCCAGATACGGGGTGTAGACCAGGCCCGGCAGCACGCCCTGCTGGGCGAGCAGGGCATTGGCCCGATCAAGCAGGTCGCCCAGGCGTTCCAGCACCTGGCGCTCGAAACTGCGATACAGCGCCAGCTGCACCTCTGCCCCGAGGCCATCCTGTTCGGCGACCCTGCGCACCATCGCGCACAGCGCCTGTGGTGCCAGCGGAAGGGTATCGGCTTCGAACGCAGGCGCCGCAGCCAGCACGCCCAGGCGCTGGCCGAGCAGGTTCAGGGCGTTGGCCGAGCGCTGCGTCTCGCGCCGGACCATTTCGGTGAGCAGCAGGTCGCGGTCGACCTCATGCTCGTCGACCAGCGACAGGCCGATCGTGCCCGGCAGTGCGGGTGGTGGTGGTGCCGTGATGGCGGTTGGTTCACGCAGCCGCGCCAGTGCCTCGGCCACCGCATCGAGCATGCGCTCGCTGAAGTGGCCGGCGAAGGCATGCAGCTGGCTACGCTGCGCCATCAGTTCAGCCTGCTGCTGCGGACTGCGCGCGCGGTCGGCATCGTGCAACAGGAGTTGTTCCAGGGCTTCGACGGTCAGGATCAGCGGCGCGGTCAGTGCCTGCCGGCACAGGCCGGTCAACGCCCCCAGCAGTTCACGTACCCGCGGTGGCAGGTCGGTGCTGGCCAGGCGGGCAGCGTCGGTGGCGGAGAGGGAGAAGACAGCTGACATCGGCGTGCGGTACCCGGATTCCCGCGGAGCGATCCTGTGAATTTACCGTGTCGGCCGAGGCCGGCGCTACTTTAGGGT
>NZ_JAODZG010000091.1:0-2501 GCF_029835135.1 Stenotrophomonas sp. GD04145
CACCACCGATCTGCCGCCGGTCGATGTGACCCCACCGGACGACTGGGGTCCCAACCCGGATCCGCCGGACTGGCCCGATCCGTGGGATCCGGGCGATGGCGGCGGTGGCGGTGGCGGTGGCGGTGGCGGCGGTGATGGAGGTGGTGGCGACGGCGGTGGTGACGGCGATGGACAGCCAGACTTCACCTTCATCGATGTCAAGCCTTTTGAAAGCAAGCTGACCTACACTCCGGGCGAGAATGGCGAGCCGGGCTTCAACAAAGCGGTGTTGACCTACCCGATTCCCAATGAATTCGGCCAGTGGACGGTCAGCACCGAGCTGAAGTTCAACACCGACGGCACCTTCAAGGACGGCAAGGGCACATTGGATTTCGTCGGCAACGATGGCAGTCTTCTCAAGTGGCAGCTGAACGAAGGTTCCTGGACCTCCACCGTCAATGGTGGTTACTACTGGGATATCGGCGCAGGCTTCGGCTTTCAGATCAACCTGATCTACAACTCAGCGGACAACGACATAAAGGGCGAAGCCCAGTTCCTCTACAACAAGAGTCCTTGATCCCTCTTGGGATGCCGCGTTCGCGGACGCGGCATCCATCTGGAGTCCCATGCGTCCCCTTTTACTTGCATTGCTGCTCGTTTCATCCTGTGCTGGTGCCGCTGAGACAACCCGCGTCACGCAGATATTCAACGACCCCACGCCGGTCAGCCAAGCGCTGGCTCAAGGTGATGTCGCTGCACTACGGCAGCTGCAGGTCAATGCAACCAATACCGTCGTAAAGAAGATGGCCAGGGCCGCCGAACGCCGCGTTCTGCTGGACGTTCCTGGAGCCCGTGAAGCGTCAGATGAATGTATCCAGATGGCGCAGCAGACTACGCATCTGGCCGGGCTGACTGTCTGCGGAGCACTGCGAGCTGGCGTCGAGGTGGTAGCGGGTGACCTGCCTGCATGGGCACGCCTGTCGATGCAGGCGCGGGAGCGCGTTCGGGCCGCTGCGGAGAAGCGGGGCAAAACATTGGGAAATGTCGATGTATTCACCCGCATTCCAGACTACGCCGCGATGGCCGGTCGGCCCGCTCCCAAAGTCGATTCATCTGGCAAAGGACGCATCGCCCTGCACACAGGAACGGTTACGGTAGCGTCCAGCCAGGATCATGACGGCGGCCGTGTCGCTTATCCCAACATGGCGCAACTGCAGATTGACGGAAAGACTGTTGAGGTTCTGGTCGACACCGGCTCGGCACTGACCATAGTGCATCCCGCGGCGATAACTGCGCCCCCGCTCATGGAGGGATTCACGCTTTCCGGCGTGCTGGGCGACTCACAACAGCGCAGCAGGATCGCCCAGCCACAGACCCTCCAGCTTGGTCCCTTGATCATCTCGCAGCCATTGGTATCCGTCAGCGAACGCATTCCTGCGAACCTTCTTGGCCTCGATGTTCTATCTCGTCTCGGCCGAGTCCTGATCGGCAAGGATGGCCTGCAGGTGCTCGCGGAGGGATCTGCCGCTCCGGCCTGCGACGCCCCGATGTTCTCGGCGGCAGACCTGAGCGGTACGCAGACCGTCCCAAGGTTGTTCATTACTGTTGACGGCAAGCGCCAGGAAGCAATGCTGGATACTGGTAACAGTGGCGAGTTGATGGAAGCCCTGCCAATCGGTGTGGCTCTGCCACCAGGTTCAGTTCAACACAGTGTTGTTCAAGGCGTACAAGGACAGCAGCGAAGAGCATCGGTCGCGCGCGAGGCCGTTGTGCAGACCTTGGACGGCTCTGCAGAATTGCAGATGAGCACATCCACTGGAAACCATCCAAGCAAGACGCGCTATGTGCTGGGCGGCGGCAGCCTGCGCAAGGTCTCCATCTATCTGGATTTCATCACAAACAAGGCCTGCCTGATGTCTTTGGGGGCTACCCAGTCGGCACACTGATATCGCATCCTGATTGAATCTCCGCATCAGCACAGCCACTCAGGCCAGAATGGAATCAGCCGGCTGATGATGAAGAGCCTGATACGATCAATTGAAGGGGTCTGCTGCAGTGCAGAGCAAACTACTCGTATTCGTGGCTGTCGTTGCGATGGCATCCTGCAGCAGCCATGGCGACCCCTATCTGGCGCAGGGCGTTCGTGAAACCACGGCTGCACGCCAATGCATGGACCAGTGTCGGGACCACTATGCCAGCTGTCATTCCGCCGGAAGCAGTAGCGGCTGCCTGGGATCAGCATCCCAATGGGGTGGCAACTGCGAAGAAATCCAGGACAGGGATCTTCGTCGATCATGCCAGGCGAGCGTGGATTTCTGCCGGAATCGCCTTCCGGACATCAAGTGCGGGGAAATACGCGACCGCTGCCTGAGTGCCTGCGGTGGGGGCTAGCGTGTCGCAGCAAGCGGCCGCTTAACGAAAGCAAGCGCAGGGCGCGTTCATTTTTGTCGTATATCACCCTTCCGTCCGAATCAGATTTTTCTGACAGAGCACTGTCCACTTCGTGTGATAAATGTCGGAGT
>NZ_JAODZG010000092.1:0-1905 GCF_029835135.1 Stenotrophomonas sp. GD04145
GCCGAAACGCTGGATGGCGTCGAACAGATCGACGGCATCGGTTTCCAGTGGACGATCACGGCGCTGTCGCTGGATGCGGGCCTGCCGCTGGGCCCGCTGATCGGGCAGGGCGCGCTGCTGCAGATGCAGCAGGCCGACGGCAGCCTGCGGCCGTTGCATGGACGCATCACCGCCGCCGAGCGGCTGGGCAGCAATGGCGGCCTGGCACGCTACCGGCTGCGCCTGCAGCCGTGGCTGGCGTTCCTGTCGCAGCGGGTGGACAGCTATGTGTTCCACGACAGGACGATCGTGGAGATCGTCGAGGACATCGTCGCCGACTACGGTGGCCTGGCCCCGGCCTGGCGCTGGTCGCTGGCCGATGGCGGCCAGTACGCGCGGCGCAGTCTGACCACGCAGTACCAGGAAAGCGACCTGGCCTTCCTGCAGCGCCTGCTGGCCGAGGAAGGCATCTATTACTGGTTCGAGCACGCCGGTGACCCTGGCAGTGCCGACTTCGGCAGCCACACCCTGGTGCTGGCCGATCACAGCCATGACACCGCCGAGCTGGGCAGCGTGCGCTTCCATCGGCGCGATGAGAGCGAGCGCAGTGACAGCGTGCAGCAGTGGTCGACCGCGCACCGCTGGCGTCCGGGCAAGGTGCAGCGTGCCACCTGGGACTACCGCACCCTGGAGCGCCGCCAGGCCAGCGCCGAAAGCGGGCAGGCCAACGACCTGGGCATCATCGACCGCGACACCTGCGGCCCCTACGGCTGGCAGGACAATGCCCGCGGCCAGCGCCGCGCGCAGCAGCACCTGGATGCGCTGCGCGTGCGCGCGCAGACCATCGACGGTGCCGGCCAGTGGCGCACGCTGGCCCCGGGCGCACGGTTCGGCCTGTCGCAGCACCCGCAGGTGAGCCAGGACGCGCAGTTCCTGTGCTTGTCGGTGCAGCACCAGGCGCGCAACAACCTCGATGCCGATGTATTCGATGCGCTGGAGCAGACCCTGGGTCCGTCCAGCGTGGCCGCGCCGGCACTGCCGGGCGCGCTGTCGGGCCTGGCCAATGGGCGTGCGCCCGGTGAGGTCTCCACCGCCTTCTACGACAACCGCTTTGTGGCCATCCCGGCCGAAGTGACCTACCGGCCGCAGACCGACGATGGCCATGGCACGCATCTGCATCCGCGGCCGACCATCACCGGCACGCTCAGTGCGATCGTGGTCAGCGATGGCGACCCGCTGCTGTCCGACCGCGACCACCGCATCAAGGTGCAGTTCCCGTGGCAGCGCGGCGGCAACGCCAGCAGCGGGCTGGTCCATCCGGGTGGGGACGACAATGCCCCGGCCACCGGGGGGGCCTGGACGTGGGTGCGGGTGATGACCCCATGGGCGGGCGACAACTGGGGCGGCGTGGTGCTGCCACGGCGCGGCCAGGAAGTGCTGGTGGCCTTCCTGGAGGGCGACATCGACCGCCCGGTGGTGGTCGGTGCGGTGTACAACGGCCGTGGCCAGCAGGACGCGCAGCACAACCAGATCAACGGTGGCGGTGCCAACGCCACCGGTAATGCGGCGGCATGGTTCGAGGGCAACGATCACGCCGCGGTGTATACCGGTTTCAAGAGCCAGGCGCTGGCCGACAGCCAGGGCGGGCAGGGCGGCTACCAGCAGCTGCGCTTCGATGACACGCCGGGCCAGGGTCGCGCGCAGCTGTCCACCACCCAGCACGAGACCACCCTGACCCTGGGCCATCTCAAGGGCGGCCAGGACAACGTGCGCGAGGGCGAGCGGGGCTTTGGTGTGGAACTGTCCACGCAGGCCCAGGGTGCACTGCGCGCCGGCCGTGGCCTGCTGCTGACCACCGAGCCGGGTACGCCGCAGCTGGCGGCGCCGCAGGCACTGAGCCAGTTGCAGGAAAGCCAGCAGCTGCTG
>NZ_JAODZG010000093.1:0-1235 GCF_029835135.1 Stenotrophomonas sp. GD04145
GCCGGTGTAGGCCTTGCGCAGCTCGGCCATGCGCCCGCCTTCGAGGTAGAAGTCGCGGTCGGGCATGCCCAGGCCGCCCTGTACCAGGTAGGGCGCGACGCGGTCGGGCTGCAGCAGGTCCACCGAGACCCACAGGCCGAACATGCGGTCGGTGTAGAAGTCGGTGGCGTTGAGCAGGTCGACGTCGGCCCGCAGGTCGCCGCCTAGCGCACGGGCCAGCGCGGCCTTGTCGCCGATCCCGGCGATGGCCCGCAGCGACGGCTGCAGCGGCGCCAGGCCGCGGGCCTCGATGCCGGCCTCGTCCATGAACGCAGCGTAGTAATCGCCGATGCGGCGGGCGCCGGCGTCGGTGGCGCTGCCGGCCTCCTCGAGGATGGCGCGGGTGCCGGCCAGGGTCTTTTCGGCGATGACGTGGAAGCTGCCGTGGCTGGAGCGGTCGGCCGGGATCTCGGTGTTCTTCACCCAGGTGCCGTTGGCGTAGCCGAAGAAGTCATCGCCCGGGGCGATGCTGCGGTCCATGCCGGCCGCATCGAAGCCGAAGCTGCCCAGTTGCGGGGTGGCGGCAGGCTGGCTGGCAGCGGCCGGCGCGTCCTGGGCCGTGGCGGCGGGTTCGCGGTTGCAGCCGGTGGTGGCCAGGGCGGCGCCGATCATCAGGGGCAGGAGCAGGTGTCTGGGTGTCATGGTGGTTTCCACGCAGGGCCGGGGAGCCGTGCCGGCGGCACGGGAGTTGCACGTATGGTCGACCCCGGCGCGGCGCGTGGCACTAGTGCAAAGGTCATGCTTCACGCGCCCGGTCCGCTTGGGGCATGCTGGGGCCCAGGGGGAACGGCAACGGCGCAGGTGGGGAACGGGCGCGCGTGCGCTATGCGACCCCGGCAGTCTGTCCATTCGCGGGGAACCACCATTGCTTCGTAAACGCCCGTGCCGATGACGCCTGGCACTCCAGCGCTGCCGATGATGCAGGCGATGGCAAGGTCGCTCCGGGCGGTGGCCGGGTTCGGGCTGCTGCTGGCGATCCTGCTGGCCGGCTTTTTGGCCGTGATCCTGTGGCATGACCTCAGCAACCGCCTGGATGCGGCGCAGCGCCAGAGCCAGGCGCTGGTGACCGGCGTTGACCGCCTGCTGCAGTCGGAACTGGCCACCGTCGAGCGTGCCCTGGAAGGCATAGCCAGCGACGGCCGGCGCCTGTTCGACCGGGTGCCCGAAGACGCCCCGTCGCTGCTGCAGGCGTCCAT
>NZ_JAODZG010000094.1:0-1185 GCF_029835135.1 Stenotrophomonas sp. GD04145
CCTGAAGCGCAATGGCGAAAACATGAACCTGCAGATCAGCAATGCCCTCACCCTCCTGCATCATCATCTTGGCGACAACCTGCTGGCGGTGCATCTGTTCGGTTCCGCCGTCAGCGGCGGCCTCAAGCCGGCAAGCGACATCGATCTGCTGGTCACCGTCCGCACGCCCCTGAGCGATAGCACGCGCAAGGTCCTGATGACCGACCTGCTGAGGCTGTCGGCCTGGCCGGCCACCGCGCACCTGCGCCCGCTGGAGGTGACGCTGCTGGTGCACGACGCCGTGCGGCCCTGGCGTTATCGGCCGATGCGCGAACTGCAGTTCGGCGAATGGCTGCGCGACGAGCTGCAGGCGGGTCGCTTCGAGCCGGCCATGGCCGATCATGACCTGGCCATACTGCTCAGCAAGGCACGCCAGCACGCTATCAGCCTGCTAGGCCCGCCGGCTGCCGAACTGTTCGAGCCGGTGCCTGAAGCGGACATGATTCGCGCCCTGCACGACACCGCGGCGCAATGGAACGGACCGGACGACTGGCTGGGCGATGAGTGCAACGTGGTCCTGGCCCTGGCACGCATCTGGCTGACGCTGAGCAGCGGCGAGATCGCTGCCAAGGACGTGGCGGCCGACTGGCTGCTCGAGCGCTTGCCCCCTGAGCACCGGCCGCTGCTGGAAACTGCGCGAGACGTCTATCTGGGCCAGGCCAGGGATGACCTGGCTCAGCGGCCCCAGGCACTGGCCGCTTTCATCGGTTATGCCCGGCACCAGATCGAGCGGCTACGCAGCGAGTCGGTCAACCGATAGACTGCCGTTTCGACCAGCGATGGACATGCCCATGACGCCCGACCAGATCGCCAGCTTCTGCCTCAGCCTGCCGGGCGCCCGCGAAGACCTCAAGTGGGGCAGCAACCGGGTGTTCTCGGTAGCCGGCAACAAGATGTTCGCCATCCTCGATTTTCTGGGCGAGGATCTGGCCTTCAAGGTCGATCACGACCTCTTTCTCGGCTACGTCGACCGCCCCGGCATTCGCCCCGCGCCCTATCTGGCGCGAGCGCACTGGGTCAGCATGAGCGCCCGCCAGCTACCGCTTGGCGACCAAGAGCTGCGCCAGTTGCTGACCCGTTCCCATCAGTTGGTGGTACGCCGACTGCCCAAGCGCCTGCAGCCCGGTCTGCTACTGGACGAATAGC
>NZ_JAODZG010000095.1:0-563 GCF_029835135.1 Stenotrophomonas sp. GD04145
TTGTGCTGCCGTTCGACTTGCATGTGTTAGGCCTACCGCCAGCGTTCACTCTGAGCCAGGATCAAACTCTTCACTTAAAACTACATTGCCCGAAGGCAAAAATTTAAAGCTGCAGATGAATGATTCTGGCAACGTATCGCTTGCTTTAAAACAATTAATAGTTGCTTGATCAAACGTCTGCAAGATGGACAATCATCCTTCCTGCAGGCGCCTTCACAAGATACCTGCGCATACTTTCAAAGATCCGGGGAAGTGGCCTCAGCGCCGTTCCCGTATGCTGCGAAGTTTCCTTCGTAGCGAGCCGCCCATTATAGCCGGCTTTTCCGCTTCGTCAACACCTTTTTCAAGGCCGCCGCACCGGGGTGGGCGTTGTTGCCGGAGTTGCTTCGTCGTTGGCCCCGAGAGGCTTTCGTCGTTGCGAGCCGCCTATTATGGCAGGCCTTTCAGCTTTGTCAACAACTTGTTTGAGGAACTTGAAGCTCTTCGTGAAGTTGTTGCCGCAAGTCCAGGTCAAAACCAGGTGCCTGCAAAAAAAGGAAAACCCCGCTGCGTGAGCAGCGGGG